>DATHQQ010000272.1:0-4181 GCA_035482595.1 Verrucomicrobiia bacterium | reverse complement strand
GCGCCGGGCGCAGCAGGGTCCAGGGGATGGCACCCGCCGCCACCGCCGCCTCCGCCGCGGCCAGCATACGGGCGATCTCCCGCTCCTGGGCGCTCGCCGAGGCAGCCTTGGCCAGCATGGAGGTGGAAGAGAAGCAGACGAGCCTTTGCACGCCTGCCTGTTCCAGCACCGGAAGCTGGCACGGCAGCAGCCAGGCGCCCGTGGCATGGATCGCAGCCGCGGGCTGGCGTCCGGCCAGATCGAGGGGCTGGGCGAGGTCGGAGGCGAGCCAATCGGCAGCGGGGCTGAGCGCGGGCTCGGGCCGCCGGCAGACGGCGATGACGGGTCGGCCGGCGATGGCCAGCCGGCGGAGCAGGCAGCGTCCGATCTGGCCGGTGGCGCCGAGGATCAGGACCGGGTCCGCCGAGCTCCCGCCCCCGCCAATCACGGCGCCAGGCCCGTCACGGCGCCCCGCCTGCCACGGCAAAGAACTCAGGCGGCCCAGCGCTGATAGTCCGCCGTCAGCCCGACCACGGCCAGGTCCAGCAGGCGCTTGCCGGCCTCCGCCGTTGCCAGGCCGGGATTGGAGCCGATTCGCCCGTCGGGGAAGCGCCGGCGGTAATCCGCCGCATCGGCGAATTCCCCGCTCGGCGCCACCTCGGGCTCCAGGCGCATGGGCCGGGCCGCCTCGGGGAAGAGATGCCAGGTCATGGAGACCTCCGAGGGGGTGGCATGGCTCCCCTCCGAGCTTCCGTAGAGTTCCCGCGCCAAGGAGGAGATGCCGTCGGCCTGCCACCAGTTGCGCAGCCGGCATTGCAGCGAGGCCTGGTTGCCCGCCCCGTCCAGGCTCGAGACCGCATAGATCTCCGAGAAGGCGGCCTGGACGGTGGCGATATTGCCGCCATGGCCGTTGATGAAATAGAAGCGCCGGAAACCGTGACGCGAGAGGGAGAAGACCCAATCCTTGATCACCGCGATCAGGGTCGAGGGCATCAAGGTCATCGAGCCGGCAAAGCCCAGATGATGCTGGGCCATGCCGACTGAGATGGTCGGCGCCACCAGCGCCTCGGCCTTGTCGCCCACGCCCTTGGCCACCGCCTCGGCGCAGAGGGCGTCGGTGCCGATGAGCCCATTGGGGCCATGCTGTTCGGTCGAGCCGATGGGTATGATGATCGACTGGCTCTTCGCCAGATAGCGCTCGACATCGGGCCAGGTCTGAAGATGGAGTTGCATGGAGGGCCTCTGGGCTGGGAACAGGATTTCGGGCGCACCCCTCGACTTGCTCGAGCGCGCCAGCCGCCAGCTTAGAAGCCAAATCGGTATGCGTCGATTGGTTCCGGCCCCGCGGGCCGCTCTGCCCTGGGCACCGGCGCGTCCTGATCCCCCCGTCCAGACCCTTGGAGGGCCGGCGGGAGGCTATGCGCTGAGGCCGCGAGGGGGCGTCAGTGTCGGGCGAGGTCGGCGATTTCGTCCTTGATTCGGAGTTTTTGGCGCTTTAGTTCGTGGATCTTCACTTCATCGGGCCTCGGGCGGGCTTCTTCCAGTTCGATCAGCTGCTCCAGGTCCAGATGCTTCGCCTTAAGAGAATCCAAATGCTCCGTCACGGACATTCCATACCTCCGTCGGTCACAGGGATTGCAACAGTGAAATGCTAACGCCATGGGACGGTGCTTGTAAATGAAACCATCAGCACCGCTCGAGTCGGGTTCCGAGGGCCTGGGACGCCCCCGCCTTATCGTGGGGATCAGCGGGGCCTCGGGCGCGATATATGGGGTTCGGCTGCTCCAGACCCTGCGCGAGCTCGCCATCGAGAGCCATCTGATCCTGTCGCGGGCGGCGGAGATGACCATTTCCTATGAGACCGACCTGAAGCCGGCGGCCGTGAAGGCCCTGGCCGATGTCTGCTACCCCGTAGCCGACCTCGCCGCCTCGGTTTCCAGCGGCAGCTTCCGCACGCTCGGGATGATCGTCGCCCCCTGCTCCGTGCGCAGCATGGCGGAGATCGCCACGGGGGTGACATCGAGCCTCCTGACCCGCGCCGCCGATGTGACATTGAAGGAGCGCCGGCGCCTGGTGCTGATGCTGCGCGAGACGCCGCTCCACAGCGGACATCTGCGCAACATGCTGGCGCTCTCCGACATGGGCGCCATCATCGCCCCGCCCGTCCCCGCCTTCTACGCCCGCCCGCAGAGCATCGAGGCCATGGTCGATCACAGCATCGGCCGCGTGCTCGATCTCTTCGGCCTCGACAGCGGGAAGGTGAAGCGCTGGGGCGAAGCCGCGCCCGCGCTCGGCAATCCCTAGAGAAATCCAAGTCAGGATTGCGGACGGGGCTTTCTCGGTCTTCGGCCAGGGCGGCCGTAAATGGCGCGGGCAGCGGCGACGAAGGCCGCCGTGGCCCCGAGGCTCGCCACCTCCGGCAAAGCGACGACATACTCGACTGCGCTCATCGCCACGCCCGTGATGGGGATGCCGCGGAGCCGCGGATCATGACCGAGCTCCTTGTCGAGAACGATGCCGAGACCAAGTCCGCTGGCGACCGCCTCCTTCACCGCTTCGCGACTTCCGAGCGCCAGGCGCAGATCGACATTGACCCCGGCTTGGGCGATCCCGAGCTCGAAGAGTTGGCGGGTCATCGAGCCCGGCTCGCGCAGGACGAAAGCCGCGCCCTCGAGCTCGCCCACGGGAACGGACTCTCTCTGCCACCAGGAATGGCCTACCGGAATCAGCGCCAGCACGCGCTGCTCCACCAGCGGCTCGCAGAGGAAGGCCGCATCGGGCTCGAGCAGCGTGGCAACCGCCAGGTTGACCCGATTGGCCGCGACCAGATCGAGCAGCCGGCTGGAGTTGTCGAGCCGCATGTCGATGCGCACGCCGGGATGCTGGGTCGAGAAACGCTTCAGAATGGGCATCACCACATAAGGCGCGCAGATGCCGATGCCGAGATGGCCGACCCGCAGCGAACGGCCGTCGCCGATGCGCGTGCCGAGATCGTCGAGCATCATCACCGCCCGATGCACCAGAGGCAGCAGATCGCGACCCTCCGCCGTGAGCTCGACGCCCCCGCCGCCGCGGCTGAAGAGGCGTGTGCCAAAGGAATCCTCCAGCGCCTTGATATGCTGAGTGACCGCCGGCTGGCTGACGCCGAGCGCCTGGGCGGCCGCGGAGAAGCCGTTGTGCATGGCGACAGCATGAAAGGCGCGGATCTGGGCGAGGTTCATGGCGGGTGATGCCGGTCTCGTGGACCTGGACAAGAATTATTCCTACTTAATGATTCTGCCATCGAAATAAGGCAAGCTTATTCGCGATGGCTCTGGAATTGTTCCGACGCCGCAGCGAGCGAATGGCCGGCGCCCATGAGTGACCTCCCCGAAGGCCGTGGCGAATGGGACGCTCTGATCCGCGGGACTGCGGCCGCGCGTATCCTCGAGCGCGACGAGGCCATCTTCCTGCATCAGCACGGATCGACGCCGTGCCTCAGCGCGATCCGCAAGGCCGAAGGAATCTGGATCGAGGATCTGGCCGGCCGGCGCTACATGGATTTTCACGGCAACAGCGTCCATCACATCGGCTATGGCCATCCTCGCCTCAAGGCGGCGCTCAAGGCGCAGATCGACGAGCTGTCCTTCACGCCCCGGCGCTACACCAGCGAGCCGGCCGTGGCGCTGGCGGAGCGTCTTGTCGAGCGCTCGCCCCATCCATCGGGAAAGGTACTGTTCACGCCGGGCGGCTCCGACGCCATCGAGATCGCGCTCAAGCTGGCCCGGGTGAAGACCGGCCGCTACAAGACCCTGGCCTTCTGGGACAGCTATCACGGCCATGGCTATGGCGCCGTCAGCGCCGCCGGCACCGGCGCGGACCGGACCCATCGCATCGGTCCGTTGCTCCCGGGCGGGCTTCTGGTCCCGCCCTTCGCCTGCCATGAATGCCCTTATGGCTTTCCGGCCGATGCCCGCGGGGGACCGCGCCTGGATGTCTGCGGCATGCTTTGCGCGCGGATGCTGCGCTATGTGCTGGAACGCGAGGGCGACGTCGCGGCGGTGATCGCCGAGCCGGTCCGCTCTGCCCCGGCCGTCCCGCCGCCGGGTTTCTGGACCGAGATCCGCCAGGCCTGCGACGATCATGGGGCCGTGCTGATCTTCGACGAGATCCCGACGGGATTGGGCAAGACCGGCCGGCTCTTCAGCTCGGAGCATGCCGCC
>DATHQQ010000271.1:0-2083 GCA_035482595.1 Verrucomicrobiia bacterium | reverse complement strand
GGCGGCCGGAGGATAATTGCCGGTGAAATGGCTGGTATCGATATCGACACCCTTGATCACGCCCGGTCGACCCAGGCGGACGGTGCAATGGTCGTGGCCGGGCCCCCGCCGGCGCCGGCTCTCCCAGCCATCCATCCATTTGCCGTTGTCGTCATATTTGCCGGGGATGAAGACCGCGGGCGCCGGATCGATCATTCGCTCCTTGGGCGCAAAGAATTCGTCTGTGGCCTGGATCGCCACAGCGCCGAGGCGCGGCTGGGCGAGATCGACCCAGAGGCGCGCGAAATCGGGCAGAGTCTCCGGGGTTGCGGTCATGCGTCGAATGCCTTGAGGGGATGGAGGGCCTGCCAATGGCGGGCGATATCGATCCGCCGGCAGACCCAGACCCGGTCATGCGCGCGGACGTAGTCGAGGAAGCGGGCGAGGGCGGCGGCCCGGCCGGGTCGGCCGGCCAGGCGGCAATGCAGCCCGACCGACATCATGCGCGGGCTCGTCTCGCCCTCGGCATAGAGCAGGTCGAAGCTGTCCTTCAGATAGGTGAAGAACTGGTCCCCCGAATTGAAGCCCTGGCTGGTGGCAAAGCGCATGTCATTGGCATCGAGGGTGTAGGGGATGATGAGCTGGGCCCGTCCCGCGACCTCGACCCAATAGGGCAGCTCATCGGCATAGCTGTCGGAGTCGTAGAGGAAGCCGCCTTCCTCGGCGACCAGGCGCTGGGTGTTCGGGCTGCAACGACCGAGATACCAGCCCACCGGTCGGGCGCCCGTCACCCGCTCATGCAGCTCGACGGCGAGGCCGAGGTGGCGGCGCTCGATCTCCTCCGGCACGAACTGATAGTCGATCCAGCGATAGCCGTGGCTGGCGACCTCCCAATCCGCTGTCCGCATGGCCTCCACCGCGGCGGGATTGCGGGCGAGCGCCATGGCGACCCCGAAGACCGTGACCGGCATTTGGCGCTGGGTGAAGAGGCGGTGGAGGCGCCAGAACCCGGTCCGGCTGCCGAATTCATAGATCGATTCCATGTTCATATGCCGCACCCCCGGCAGAGGCTGCGCGCCGACGATCTCCGACAGGAAGGCTTCGGAGGCGGAATCGCCATGGAGGATGTTGTTCTCCCCGCCTTCCTCATAATTGACGACGAATTGCAGGGCGAGCCGCGCTCCACCCGGCCATTGCGGGTGAGGGGGCAGAGGCCCGTAGCCGCGCATATCCCGCGGGTAGCCTGCGAATTCCGACGGCAAGGATCGGTCCTGCGTCATTCAGCTTCCTTCCCAAGGACGGCAAATGCCGGCCCCGGCCCAAGCTTAGGTAGCGGGCCGCGGCGAAGCAATGTCATCAAACGACGACGCCGCCTGATGAAGGCGGCGCAGGGCGCTCCAGCGGGGGAGGACAGTCGAGCTGAACGGACTAAATCTTCAGATGAAGCAGGGGCCCGGCGCGCGATCGCGCGCCAGGCCCCTAGCCGCAGATAGTATGTCCTAGCTTGCGCTCAGGCTAGCCGTTGGCCGGGCAGTAGCCGACATTCGCAGGGTCGCAGAACCACCCAACGGGCCAAGACATGAAGCTCGGCTGCACGAGCGGGAAGGTCTGTCCGCCATGGGGCGCGACATTCGACGGCGTGCAGGCACCAAGGAGGAGGAGCCCGAAGGCGAGGGGAAGCAGACGGATGGCCGACTTCGACATGAGTGTTGCCCTTTCATTCTGGAGAGCCGTACCTGGCTTGAATTCGCAATATCCCCCGATTCCAGATCCGACATCATCCACGGAATGTGACCCCCAGCAGCCGATGCCGATAAGAACGGCGGAACCGATTTTGTCTCCAGACTTTAAAAGCCCTAACGAGACAAAGGTTCCCCTTTTCTAATCCGCAGCTTGGAGTGCGTCAATGAGAATACCTCTTAATGTGCCTCGAATGTGCCCAATTTGCCCGGAGCGCAGCATTCAGGCCACAGCCCGTGATTTGTGCTGAGGGAGGGTAGTTTCCTTGTGAAACTGGCCATCCCTGATAATCATCAGCAAATTCTTGGAATCCTGGAGAATCCGGATATCCGCCACCGGATCGCCGTCCACCAGGAGCAGGTCG
>DATHQQ010000270.1:0-9451 GCA_035482595.1 Verrucomicrobiia bacterium | reverse complement strand
GAACATCGCCTTGTTGTAGTAGAGCGCCGCCGTGCTGGTCAGCAGCGGCAACCCGTAGGATTTTCCGTCGCGCACGAAATTGTCGACGATGACCTTGCTCCAGGCACCCCCTTGCAGGTACTGGTCGATGGCGGCCGAGTTCGGCTGGATCAGGCCGGCCTCGATGAAGTTGATGGCGATATTGAAGCCGACGTCGTAGATGTCGGGGCCAGTGCCGGTCGGCACCGCCGCCGACAGCTTCTGCTCATGCTCGCGCAGCGAGGTGCTGAGGATGGTGCAGGTCACCCCGGGCTTGGTCTTGGCATAGGCGTCGGCCACGGCCTGGTAGTACGGTACCAGCTCCGGATAGCCCGTCCAGATGCTGAGCGTCGTATTATCGGCCCGCGCCGCCCGCGGCATCTGCAATGCCGACGTCGCCGCCAGCCCGGCGCCCGCAGCCAGCTTGAGTGCCGTCCGCCGGTCTATCCGCAATGAGTCATGCTTCCCGCCAACCATCGCATACCTCCCTATGTCCATGCATCGTTGCGCCGATCATGAATCCTCGCGCAGGACCGGCTTTCACTGCGCCGACTGTCGTTGCCGGACGTTGCTCCGCGCGGCGGCAAGGAGGCGCTGCCCAGCCTCCTCGATGTCGGCCGCGGAGACGTCGGCATGGGTCACGAAGCGGATGCGGTTGCCCTTCGGCGGGTTGACCCGCAGGCCACGCACGCCGAGCGCGGCCACGAAGGCGTCGGCATCCATCAGCGTCGTCGGGACCTCGGCAAAGACCATGTTGGTCGCGACCTCGCCGACCAGCCGGAGGCCGGCCTCGCGCACGAAATCGCCGAGGCGCCGGGCGTTGCGATGGTCGTCCGCCAGGCGGTCGATCATGGTGTCGAAGGCCACCAGGCCCGCCGCGGCGAAGACCCCGGCCTGGCGCATGCCGCCGCCGATCGCCTGCCGCCAGCGGCGCGCCCGCTCGATGAAGTCACGCTCGCCGGCCACGATCGAGCCGACCGGGCAGCCCAGCCCCTTGCTCAGGCAGAAGGTCACCGAATCGACCCCGGCGACCAGGTCGTGCACGCCGACGCCGAGCGCGACCGCGGCATTGAACAGCCGGGCGCCGTCGAGATGGACGCGCAGGCCCTTGCCGTGGGCGGCCTCGCCGATCGCCCGCGACTGGGCCACGGTCAGGCAGCTGCCGCCGGCGACATTGTGGGTATTTTCCAGGCAGACCAGCGACAATCGCGGGCCGAGAATGCTGGGTGGGCGAATCGCCGCCAGCACCTGCTCGGGCGTGACGAGCGGGCCGTTCACCAGGGTCGGCAGCAGCCCGGCGATAGAGGCCATGCTGCCGCCCTCGTTGAGATAGATGTGGCAGACGTCGGAGAGCAGCACCGCGTCGCCCCGCTCCGTGCCGGCGAGCAGGCAGAGCAGGTTGCCCATCGTGCCGCTCAGCACCAGCATCGCCGCCGGCTTGCCGAGCAGGGCAGCCGCCTGCTCC
Organism: Verrucomicrobiia bacterium; assembly: GCA_035482595.1. Lineage (GTDB taxonomy): Bacteria > Pseudomonadota > Alphaproteobacteria > Dongiales > Dongiaceae > DASXQK01. The sequence continues at coordinate 7,968 of DATHQQ010000270.1, read as the reverse complement.
TCGAGCCGGCGCACCGTCGGATCGTCGCCGTAGAAATTGTCGCCGACCTCGGCCTCCGCCATGGCTCGGCGCATCGCCGGCGTCGGCCGCGTCACGGTATCGCTGCGCAGGTCGATCGTCTTCATGCTGTCCTCCGGCCGCGGCCGCGGCCCTCGTGCTTGACGCCCGCGGCGGCGGGACGCCGGAAATGCTGCACGGCGCGCAGCAGGTGAGCCTCCATCAGCCGGCGCGCCTTGGCCGGCGCCCGCTCGCCGAGCGCCGCGACGATCTGGCGATGCTCGGCGATGTCGCGCGAGGGCGTGCCGTCCTGGTTCATGCGCTCGCGGACGTCGCGCAGGCCGCCGATGACGATCGACAGGCTATTGACCAGCACGGCATTGTGCGAGGCCTCGGCGATGGCGAGATGGAAGGCGCGGTTCTCGTTGAAATAGGAGCGGCCTCGCGCGATCCGCGCCTCGATGCTGGCGGCGTGCCGCGCTATGGCGGCAAGCTCGGCCGGGGTCGCGGTGCGGGCGGCCAGTTCTGCCGCCAGCCCTTCGAGCGCGGCGCGCACCGCGAAGAGATCCTCGAGCGCCCAATGCGCCAGCGGCCGGGCCAGGCCCGGCCAATCCGCGCCGGAGGCGGGCGACAGCACGATGGTGCCGCGCTTCTGGCGCGCCTCGACCATGCCGATCAGCGTCAGCCCGCGGATCGCCTCGCGGATGCTGGAGCGGCCGACCTGGAGCTGGGCCATCAGCTCCTGCTCCGATGGAAGCCGCTCGCCAGGCTTGATATGGCCTTCGCTGATCAGCGAGGCGAGACGCTCGGTGACGGTATCGACGACCGAGACGCGGCTCACCCGCTCGAGCTTCACCGGCGGCTGGCGCGGGGCGGGAAGCGGCATCACGGCATCGGTCCAGCGGCTTCGGTCAAACATCCCGTCGCAGCCATCGACAGCCTCGATAAAGTTCTATTGTCTGACAATACACCGTTTGGTCGGGCAAGCAACGGTCGGAAGAATCCAGGGCCCCAGGCTCCGTCGCTCACCCTGGATTCCCGCTTTCGCGGGAATGACGAAACGAGAAGGCGAAGGCGTGAGCGACGCACATACATATCTATCTCGTCGATCGCCGCCGCTTCTTTCTTCCCCCTCCCCCTGCGGGCCGTCAGGCCCGCGCTTTGAGGGGGGTGGGGACAAAAGGGAAAGGTGGCCCGGCTTGTAGGCATGCCCAAGCGCGAAAGCGGGAATGACAAGAGGCAGGAACCTGCATGCCCCGGTTCCACCCTGCCTCAAGACCCTCTACTCTCCCCTCCTCACCAACCAGCCGCGCGAGGCCCACATGCAAGGCAAGGTCGTCGTCATCACCGGCGCCACCTCCGGCATCGGAGAGATCGCCGCCGGGCGTCTGGCCCAGCAGGGAGCGCGGCTGCTGCTCATCGCCCGCGATCCGCGCCGCGCCCGGGCGACCTTGACGCGCCTCAATTCCGTCGCGCCCGATCCCGGGCATCGCTTCTACGAGGCCGATCTCTCGCGCCTCTCCGAGATGAAGCGGGTGGCGGGGGAAATCGCCCGGGCCGAGCCGCGCATCGATGTGCTGATCAACAATGCCGGCGCCTTCTTCAGCCACCGCCGCGTCTCGGAGGATGGGCTGGAGCTCACCTTCGCCCTCAACCACATGGCCTATTTCGTCCTCACCTGTGCCCTGGCGGATCGCCTCAAGGCGGCAGCACCGTCGCGGGTGGTCAGCACCGCGTCGGGCGCCCATCGCAGCGCCCACCTCGATTTCGACGATCTGCAATCCTCCCGGGGCTATGACGGCTACAAGGCCTATGGCCGCTCCAAGCTCTGCAATATCCTGTTCACCCGGGCGCTGGCGCGCCGCCTGGCCGGAACTGGCGTCACCGCCAATTGTCTCCACCCCGGCTTCGTGGCCACCCGCTTCGGCGATCAGGCCGGCGGCTGGATGTCGCTCGCCATCCGCGCCGCCAAGCTCTTCGCCATATCCCCGGACAAGGGAGCGGAGACCATCGTCTATCTCGCCGCCTCCCCCGAGGTGGCGGCCACGACGGGGCTCTATTTCTACAAAGGCGCGCCGGACACGCCGACGGCCGAAGCGCAGGATGATGCCGCCGCCGACCGGCTCTGGGCGGAATCGGTCCGGATCGCGGGAGTCGATCTCTAGCGAAGGAGCAAGGGTCGATCCGGGCCCTGCTGTTGTCGCAGCCGCTAGCTAATCGGGCAGCGGCTTGCCGGCCTGCTCCCTGACCATGTACTCGGCGTACCAGTCCGGCCAGTTCGTATCGTACTTGCCGCCATGCCGCTTCTCGTGCTCGCCATGGGCGGCCCCGGCGCGGCGGAGCGCGGCCGCAAGCTCCGTCGGCGAGGTGAAGGTTGTAACGCTGGCGTCCACGCGTCCGGGCAATCGTGCCGTTATCTCCTGCAACAGCCAGCCATTGCCGTCCGGATCGCTGAAGGAAGCAAAGGAGCGGTAGCTGCGATGCTCGGGGTCGCGACCGCCGGCCCGAAGCCGCCCAAACAGATAGGGCTCGTCTGGGCCGGCATACACCCCGGCCGCATCGTGGAACACCTGGCTGATCTCGACGCCGCGACCGAGCAGATCGGCCCGGGCCGCCTCGATGTCGGAGACGATCAGATAAAGCCCCTGTGCCGAGCCCGGTGCCGCCGCGGTCACGTTCTTGCCGAAGATGACCGAGCAGCCGGAGCCCGGCGGCGTGAATTGGATCACGCGGAAATCCTTGCCGGAGTCATAGTCGGCGTCGAGCCGCCAACCCAGATCGGCGTAAAAGCGCTTGGCGCGGTCGACATCCGATACGGGGATGACGACGATCTCGAGCTTCATGTCGAAGCTCGGCGCTTTCGGAGTCTCGATTTCAGCTTTGCCGCTCACCTGAGTGCTGCTCATGTCGAGCTCCTGAAATTTTGAAATGCCGTGGGAGTGGCAACACAGGCTCAAGCCGAAGAACCTTAGCAGAGGCACACAACCGAATCAATTGCACGCCGGTATTGGAGCGGCTTTCGATCAAGTTCAACCGACTCCCACCCTCTTTTCGTCATTCCGGCGAAAGCCGGAATCCAGGGGCCACAGGGCAGGGTGTTTGCCGCTTGCCCCTGGACTCCGGCTTTCGCCGGGGTGACGGCAGGCCGTGGTTCTACTTGATCGAATAGCGCTCTAACGACCCTGAATCGTCACATGAAGTCCCGGGGGATGGAGCGATCCCATTTGCGATGGCAGACTTCCTGCGTGCCTTCCCAAGCTTGCAGATCTGCTTGCAGCAGGAAGGCATCGCGCGTGCATGACAGCCGCATCTCAGTCTGGATGCGGACTTGCCAGGCGTCCCGCGCCATCGTCAGGGTCCGCCGCAGCTCGGCCGTGGCACTCAGGGGGTCGCCCTCATCGAGGTGGTACCGGGATTCAGATTCCGTGCCCAATGTCAGGCCGATCCGGTCGATGCGCTCGAGACGCATATTGCCACGGCGGCTGATCGTCGGTTTCTCCGGTGGTGCCGATTCCGGGCCAGGCAGCGGCGAGAGCAGCGCGTCCGTGCTCCGGGGCGGGCGCACCGGAAGATCGAGCGTGCCGCCCAGGACCCGCAGCGTCGCGTTCTCGGGGCTGGGCCAGATCATCGGCCAGTAAGCCGTGGACAGAGCGAGTCTCACCCGGTGACCGGCCGGGATTACCGAACCTGTATCATTGAGTTGGATGCGCAGGCGATAGCGCTCTCCTATCGCCAGCAACGCAGGTCTTTCGTGCCCGTCGCGATGAGCAAGGTTCAGCACGCCATAGCTGACACGCAGCGATTCACCGGACGGGTGCACATCGCATAACCGAACCACGAGATTCGCCATCGGCCGATCGGAGGTGACGTCGAGCGTAACGACGGCCGCGCCGAGGATCTCGATCGGCCTGTCGAGCGGCAGCGTCTCGAAAACCAGCGAGCGCAGATCGTCCTCGCGCTGGTCGGCTGCCTGATCATGCGCCCGACCGAACGGAACCCAGTCTCCGCTGCAGGTGCCGACCGTTAGCGGGGAGCACAGGGCTCTCTCTGTCAGCGGTGCCGCGCTGTCTCGCAGGCCCTCATCCGTCAGGAACAGCCGCCGGGGTGTTATCTCCGGCGATGGCCATGAGGGTTCCGCGACCCATCGGCCCGGCAACTCGTCGTGATAGGAAGCGGGTTTGACGCTTTCCATCATCCAGGCGCGGAGCATCGGCTCGTCCATCACGCCGTTATCCGCGCCCTTCAGCCAGTGATCCCACCAACGCAGCATTTCCTGCAGGAAGCCGATCTGCGGGCCAGGATATGCAAAATGCGGATAGGCATGCGCCCAGGGGCCGATGAGCCCCTTGCGAGGTACCGTCAGCCCTTCGAGGAGGCGCGGAATCGCATTCTTATAGCCATCGGTCCAGCCGCCGACGGCGTAGACCGGGCATTGGATGGCCGCGTAGTCCTCGCACACCGATCCATGCTTCCAATAAGCGTCGCGCCGCTGGTGCTCCAGCCACCGCTCGAAGAACAGCGGAGTGTTCTCCAGCCGCATCCGCCACATCGCGCGCCAGCTGTCGCCGACGAGTGCCGGGTCAGGCGGGAGGCACATCGAGCCGAAGAAGAACGAGGCCCATTCGGGTCCGGCCGTGAGAAGCGTGCCGCCCATGTAGTGGGCGTCGTCGGCGTAGCGATCGTCGGTCGAGCAGATGGTCACGATCGCCTTGAGCGCCGGCGGGCGGCGCGCCGCGATCTGGAGCCCATTGAAGCCGCCCCAGGAGATTCCCATCATCCCGACCGCGCCATTGCACCAGGGTTGGGCCGCCAACCAGGCTATGAGCTCCACGCCGTCGTCCTGCTCCTGCTGGGCGTATTCGTCGAACAGCAAGCCTCCTGACTCGCCGCTGCCTCGAATGTCGACGCGAACGCCCGCATAGCCATGGCCGGCCAGATAGGGATGGGTCAGCGCGTCTCGCTCGTAGGTCCCGTCGCGCTTTCGGTACGGGAGATACTCCAGGATCGCAGGAACCGGATTCTGTTCGGCATCATCCGGCAGCCAGACGCGGGCAGCCAGCGTCGTACCGTCTTTCAACGGTATCAACATATGCTCGATAACCCGCACCTTCCTCGGAAACGTCGTGACGATCATCGAGCTGGCCCTCAGGCGGCGCTGTCAGGATCGAAGCTGGCCCATCTTACCCCTCGGGGAGGCCGGCCGACGCCGCTGATCGGGATCGCGGCCTGCGAGCAGGGCGAACAGACGATAGTCACATTGGCAAGCGCCACAAGCTCGACATAGTCCCCCGGACGCGCGGCTGAAGGGCGGTCGCTGAGCTGACCGTCCGGTGCGACGGGTATGTCCATGAAGAGGTTCCATGGGCAAGGCACAGTGATGAGCGACAGTCCTTGCTCGGAGAACGCAGCCACGATGTTGGCGCGACAATTGGGATGATTGGGGCCTTGCCCATACTCGGCATAGCTTCCCGCGTCGCAGGCTGAGCAAAGCGTGTCGTGGCGACCCGGGGAAGTATCGGCGGCGATCTTTATCAGCGGGCGACGGAGATTCGAAATCAGCACGTCATCTGGCTCGAAGAAGAGCTTGTAGAGCTTCCCTCTGCAGTGCTCCATCGACAGATACTCATCGACCTTCCCCCGCAGGAATACCCAGGTATCCACGACTTGCTGACCGAGATGGTTGATAATGCGCAGTCGCTGACCTGGGTCCAGATCGACCATGGTAGCGCGGCCCTGGGGAATCTCGCCTTCGGAAACCATAGAGCGGTCCTCCATCAGTCGACCGGCCCGTTCGGCAGGATGCCACGGGACCCCGCATTTATAGCAACGGCACCAGGTGACGTCCTCGTGCAGATACGTCACCGCCTCCCGGCCCCTTCCCTTGCGCCACCCCCCGCGGCTTCTATAATGCCGGCCCTTTCGGGGTCTCGGGAGCGCCAGCGGAGATGGCCAGCAAACAGCCGGCAGTGGGGATCATCATGGGCAGCCAGTCCGACTGGCAGACCATGCAGCGCGCCGCCGAGACCCTGGAGGCCCTGGGGATCGCCTTCGAGACGCGCATCGTCTCAGCCCATCGCACGCCCAAGCGCCTTTATGCCTATGCCGAATCCGCCGTCGGCCGCGGACTCAAGGTGATCATCGCAGGGGCCGGCGGGGCCGCCCATCTGCCCGGCATGACCGCCGCCATGACGCGACTGCCCGTGCTCGGCGTTCCCATCGAAAGCCGGGCGCTGAAGGGGATGGACAGCCTGCTATCCATCGTCCAGATGCCCGCGGGCATCCCCGTCGGCACCCTGGCCATCGGCGAGGCAGGGGCGGTGAACGCCGCCTTGCTCGCGGCCTCCGTCCTGGCCTTGTCCGACAAGCGGGTCGCCAAGGCACTGGTGGCCTGGCGTCAGGCCCGTACCGATGCGGTGGCCGAAGAGCCGAGCGCGGCGAAGTGACCGCGTCGGTTGCCCAGGAATCGGCCGGCGCGGAGCGCGGCCAGGTGATCACGCCCGGCTCGACCATCGGCATTCTGGGCGGCGGCCAGCTCGGGCGCATGACGGCGATGGCCGCGGCCCGCCTCGGCTATCGCGTGCACAGCTATTGCCCCGAGGCGGACTCGCCGGCCTTCCAGGTCTCCGCCGCCGCGACGACCGCCGCTTATGAGGATCGCGAGGCGTTGGCGCGCTTCGCGGGCTCGGTCGATGTGATCACCTTCGAGTTCGAGAACGTGCCCTCGGCCACGGCCGAGCTGTTGGCGGCGATGAAGCCGACCCGCCCGCGACCCCAGGTCCTGCATATCTGCCAGCATCGGCTGCGGGAGAAGGATTTCCTGACGGCCGCCAAGGTGCCGACCACCCGCTACCACGAGGTCGCCAGCGTTGGCGAGCTCGCGAGCGCGGCCGATTCCATCGGCCTGCCGGCGGTGCTCAAGACGGCCCAGTTCGGCTATGACGGCAAGGGTCAGGTCATGCTCACCCGGGACAGCGATCTCGCCCAGGCCTGGGCCCGCATGGGAGCGAAGCTCGGCATCCTCGAAGGCTTCGTCGATTTCAGCCATGAGATTTCCGTCATCCTCGCCCGCGGCATCGACGGCAAGGCCCTCGCCTTCCCGGCGGTGGAGAACCGGCATCGCAATCACATCCTCGACACCACCACGGCGCCGGCGAAGCTGCCCGACAGCGTGCTGAAGCGCGCCGATTCCATCGCCCATCAGGTCGCCGAGGCCATCGACATCATCGGCCTCCTCGCCGTCGAGATGTTCGTTGCGAAATCGGGCGAAGTGCTGGTGAACGAGCTGGCCCCCCGGCCGCATAACTCCGGCCATTGGACCATCGATGCCTGCGTCACCAGCCAGTTCGAGCAATTCGTGCGCGCGGTCTGCGGCCTGCCGCTGGGATCCGTCGCGCATCATTCCGAGGCGGTAATGACGAATCTCCTGGGCGACGAGGTCTTGGCCTGGCGTGAGATCCTCGCCGATCCCGACGCCAAGCTGCATCTCTACGGCAAGCACGACCCCCGCCCCGGCCGCAAGATGGGCCATGTCACGAGGCTATCGCAGCGGCGAGACTAAGAGTGGCGATCTTCCCTTCTTCTCATCGTTCCCGCGAAAGCGCTGGGAGATATACATATCTCGTTGACTGCCGCTGCTACTCTCCTCCGCCCTCCCCCTGCGGGCCGCTAGGCCCGCACTTTGGGTCGATCTCGGCTCAGCGTCCTTGAGATTGGGTATGTCCGGGAGATCCAGTGGAGAAGCTCGGCGAGCTGGCGGCCGGGTAGATCAAGCCGGATACCACTGGCATTCCTTCACCAATGCCCGCGCTTGGGCTTCCGGCAGATTCAGCGCCCGCGCATCCCTGGCCAGGAACTCCGAGGGCTGCCCATTGAATCCCAACCGAAGAAGACTCGTCGCGCCGACGTAGGCGTGGCAGTCCTGGTTATAGGGCACCGTGTCCGTCGAGTTGCGGTACTCCCACGCGGTCTGGA
>DATHQQ010000269.1:0-4007 GCA_035482595.1 Verrucomicrobiia bacterium | reverse complement strand
GCCTTCTGTCGCTCCCGCAAGCCGGTCATGGGCGTTTCCGTAAAATTAGAGCTTGACACAAAATTATAGTCCATTCACTTTTTCTGGCAAGACGTAACATGGCGACGATCAACAGGGAGATGGCGCATGGAACCGCGTTCGGTATCTCGCAATAGGATTTTCGGCTTGGCGCTTTGCGGCGTGCTCGCGATGGCGGCTTCGGGTGCTGCCAGGGCGGAAGGCAGCCTCAATGTCCTGACCTGGTGCGACCACGAAGATCCCACGCTGCTGCAGCCCTTCGAGGCTGCCAACAACGTCAAGGTCAATTTCAAGGATATCTCCAGCACGGCGCAGATCCTGGCGGTGCTCGGCCAATCCAAGCCCGGCGACTGGGATGTCGTCGTGATGGACCAGACGGATACCGGGCGTCTCGCGAAGATGGGCGTGCTGGCCCCGCTGGAGGCCAAGGACTATCCCTTCGCCGATATCCCGACCCAGATCGCCGATCCGAAGCTGAGCTCGCTGAACGGCGTGCTCTACACCGTGCCGGAGAAGTTCGGCTACAACACCGTCGCCTTCGACAAATCCGCCGTGCCGGAATCGGCCATGTCGGATATCCAGGCGCCCTGGGACTCGAAGTACAAGGACCGGGTCGCGGTCTATGACTACTACGTGCCCGAGATCCAATATGTGGCCCTGGCGCTCGGCAAGGATCCGACGGCAATCACCGATGCCGATCTGCCGGCCATCAAGGAGAAGCTGGCGGCCCTCAAAGCCAATGCGGCCATGGTGGGCGATGTGACGCCGGTGCAGCAGGCGCTCGCCACGGGGGCGGTCGACATATTGGTGGGCGGGGGCGAATGGGTCACGGCCGGCATGGCCAAGGACAAGCCCAGCCTCGACTACATCATCCCCAAGCAGGGCGGCATCCGCTGGCAACAGGGGCTCGGCGTCTTCGCCGGCTCCAACAACAAGGCGCTCGGCACGAAATTCATCCAATACATCCTGAGCCCCGAAGGGCAGGGCAAGCTCGCGACCTCCTCCTGCTATTGGGGCATGCCCGCCAACAGCAAGGCGGTGCTGACGCCGGAGCAGAAGACGATCCTGCGCTGGGACGACCAGCCCGGCTATATCAAGGTCTCCTACCCCTATCTGCAGATGACGCCGGAGATGGATCAGAAGCTGCAGGCCCTCTGGGCGCAGGTGATGCAGGGTAAGTGAGCGTCACCTCGACCAGCATCCCGCCCAGCAATACGATCGAAAGCCGGGCCCAATCGCGGGCCCGGCTCGCGGGCCTCGGCTTCACCTTGCCGGCGGTCGGCTGGATCCTGCTCTTCTTCGCCGCCCCTCTGGCCATCATGGCGGTCTACAGCCTGATGCCGCTGGACGCCGAGGGGAAGCTCGGCCCCCTCAGCCTCGACGGATATCGCGCCTTCTTCGCCGAAGGGGCTTATACCGCCGCACTCTGGAACTCGGTCGTCATGACGGCAGTCGTGGTCGTCTGCAGCACGCTGCTGGCCTATCCCTTCGCTTATGCCATCGCCTATCTGGTGCCGAAGCGCTGGCAACGCCTGGCGCTGATCATGGCGATCCTGCCCTTCTGGACGTCTTATGTCGTGCGCTCCTATGCCTGGCTGCTGGCGCTCTCGCCGGTGGGGGTGGTGAACCAGTTCCTGCTGGCCCTCCACCTCATCGATCGCCCGCTGCATCTGGCCTACAATCCCCAGGCGACGGAGCTGGGCTTCATCCATTTCTTCATCATGCTGAACGCGCTGACGATCTACGCCAATCTGGTGCAGATCAATCCGCATTACGCCCTGGCGGCGCGCGATCTGGGGGCTTCGGCCGGGCGCTGCTTCCTTGCCATCACCTTGCCCCTCAGCATTCCCGGCGTCGCCGTCGGTGCCTTCCTCACAATCGTGCTCTGCATCGGCGATTTCGTGACGCCCCAGATCCTGGGCGGCTTCCGCGGGCTGCTGCTGCCCCAGGTGGTGATGATGCAGATCCAGCGGCAGCTGAACCTGCCCATGGCCTCGGTCATGTCGTTGGTCCTGACCCTGGTGGTCGCGATCGCCTATCTGCTGATGCAGCGCTGGCTCCGGATGGCGCGGCTGTGATGGGTGCGCGGTCGATGATGGGGGCGGGCAGGGCCGCCGGGCTGATCTACATGGCGCTGTGCTACGTCTTCATCTTCCTGCCGGTCGTGGTACTGGTGCTGTTCTCCTTCCAATCCGGCAAGCTGCCGGTGCCGCCCTTCAACGGCCCGTCGCTGCGCTGGTATCAGGCCGCCTTCGCCGATGGCCGACTGGTGGACGGCTTCGTCAACTCTCTGATCGTGGGCGGGGTCTCCTCGGCGCTCTCGGTGCTGATCGGCTTCCTCGCCGCTTACGGCATCGCGCGCTACGAATTTCGCGGCAAAGCCATGGTGCAGGCCGTCATTATCCTGCCGCTTGCCGTCTCCTATCTCCTCATCGGCATGGGGCTGCTGGTGAGCGCCTCGGCGCTGGGCCTCGGCCCCAGCCTCTGGATCGTCGCCGCCGGCCATGTGGTGATCAACATGCCGCTTGCCTTCGCCATCTGCCTGGCGCAGCTGGGCGAGCATCAGCGGCGGATCGAGGCCGCCGCGCGCGACCTCGGTGCCTCGACCTTGCGCGTGCTGGTCAGCATCACCGCGCCCATGATCGCCCCGGCCCTCATCGCCGCCTTCTGCCTCTGCTTTACTTTCTCCTGGGACGAGACGCTGATCGCGCTGCTCAACACGCGCTTCGAGGTTACACTGCCGGTGGTGATCCTCAGTCTCCTGCGCGGCGGGGTGAATGCCGAGACCAATGCCGCGGGCTCCTTCATCTTCCTCTGCTCCATCCTGCTCATGATCGTGGTCGAGCTGCTGCTCTTGAGAAAACGCCGATGAGCGGCGTTCCTCATCTGGCGATCGAGGGCGTGCGCAAGCTTTATGGCGAGGTGGTGGCGCTGGACGACGTCTCGCTCTCGGTGGGGAGCCAGGATTATGTCGTGCTGCTGGGCCCCTCGGGCAGCGGCAAGACCACGCTGCTTTCGGTGATCGGCGGCTTCACTTTTCCCACTGCGGGCTGCGTCAGGATCGCCGGGCGCGATGTCACGGGCCTCGGGCCCGCGGTCCGGCCCACGACGACGGTATTCCAGGATTATGCCCTGTTTCCCCATATGTCCGTGGAGCGCAATATCGGCTTCGGGCTGAAGCTCCGCCATGTTCCGGCCAAGGAGCGCCGCCAGCGGGTCGAGCGCGCCCTCGATATGGTAGGGCTCGCCGGCTTCGGTTCGCGCGGGGTGCATGAGCTCTCCGGCGGCCAGCGCCAGCGTGTGGCGCTAGCGCGCGCCCTCATCGTGGAGCCGGAGATCCTCCTCCTCGACGAGCCGCTGGGCGCCCTCGACCTCAATCTGCGGCGCCAGATGCAGGATGAGCTCCTGGCCCTGCAACGCCGCACCGGGCGCTGCTTCGTCCATGTGACCCATGATCAAGAGGAGGCCATGGCGCTGGCGAGCCTGATCGTGGTGATGAACAAGGGAAAGATCGAGGATGCCGGCCCACCGCAGCGGGTCTATGCCCGGCCGGCGACCCGCTTCACCGCGCGATTCATGGGCGAGAGCACGGAGATCCCGGGGCAGGCAAGGGGAAAGGGGGTGGAGACGGAATTCGGCCTTCTGCCGATCTCGGCGAATGTCGCTGCCGGCGAACCCGTCACCCTCATCCTCCGGCCCGAGAATCTGCGCGCGGACGGCCCAGGCGAGATCTCCCTCGGCGAGGCGCGGATCATCGACGCCGTGTTCCAGGGCGCGCATCTGCGCGTGCTGGCGCGCAGCGAGATCAGCGAGCAATCCTTTCTGCTCCGCCTGCCGCCCACGGCAGTGTCGACGTCCGGGACGAATCTCTCGCTCTCGTGCCAGGCGGAGGATCTCGTCGCGGTGAGATCCTAGCCTGGTGAAGCCTCTTCTTTCCCTCTCCGGTTTGGAAGCACGGGAGAGGAAAAATAAAGCGAGGGTCAGACCTC
>DATHQQ010000268.1:0-4361 GCA_035482595.1 Verrucomicrobiia bacterium | reverse complement strand
AGCACCTTGGCCGAGGTGCTCGGTTTTGCCCGAAGATTGGCATAGCCATAGGGATTCTCGACGGTCATCTCGGTATCGGCAACGGTCAAGACGGAGGTGGTGGCGGGCGCCGGGGTGGTCGAAATCATCCCCGCCGAGGCGGTTCCGATGGAAGCGACGAGAATCGCGCAGGCCCAGGCTGCCGGTAGTGTCAGACGCATATGGTGGATCTCCTCTTACACACGGAATGGTTACATCGCGGTTATGGATAGTTGCGGTCGCCTGACGGGAAGCTTGCGGCGAGGTGAAGAACTGGCAATGTTCGCGCAGCGGTCGCGCATTCGCGCGGCGATCGACCGATGGAGAAACTGTCCTTGAACCTCGATGCCATTCCGGCGGGCCGCAATCCGCCCATCGATCTGAATGTCTTCGTCGAGATTCCCCTCGGCGGCGTGCCGGTGAAATACGAGCTCGACAAGAAGACGGGCGCCTTGTTCGTCGACCGCTTCCTGCATACGGCGATGTACTACCCGGGCAATTACGGATTCATCCCCCAGACCCTGTCGGAGGACGGCGATCCCTGCGACGTGCTGGTGATCAGCCAGGTGCCGGTCGTCTCCGGCGCGATCATCCGCTGCCGCCCGCTGGGGGCGCTGGTGATGGAGGACGAGGGGGGCGGGGATGAGAAGATCATCGCCGTGCCGGTGGACGCCCTGCATCCGATCTACAGCGGCATTCGCTCCTATAAGGAGCTGCCGCCCCTCATCTGCGACCAGATCTCGCATTTCTTCCAGCACTACAAGGATCTCGAGCCCGGCAAATGGGTCTCCATCGCACGCTGGCTCGATGTGGAGGAGGCCCAGGCCCTGGTCATGAAGGCGATCGCGCGGGCCAAGGCGGCCCAATCCCCCGAACCCGGCTGACCCCTCTCCGCCCGGCTGACCCTCCGGCGCATCGGCATGGTTGTTCGAGGGCGCCGGAAGGTTTAGGAATCCGCAACCGGAGGGAAGTTCAGCATGCGGTATGGCGCCTTGCTTGTGATGCTCGTGGCGGGGCTCGGCCTCGCCGGTTGCGGCACGTCGAAGCCTCTCACCACGACCAGTGCAAACCAGGCGGCGAACAGCACGGTCATGCTTGATCCGCCCCTCAGCGTGCCGCCGGGCTTCAACGCTCCGCCGCTGGAATCCGCTGCGGCCACGGCGCAGCAGCCGGCCGACGTCGACCAGACCGCGCCCAGCCAGCCGACCCTCGGCCAGACAACCATGAGCCAGCCCAGCCTGGCCCAGACGACCCTCAGTCAACCGACCTTGGGGCAGACGGCCAGTGGACAATCGACGGTGGGGGAGACGGGCGGGGGCCAACCGACCTTGGGACAAACGGCCGGGGGTCAATCGACCTTGGGCCAGCCCAGTCTGGGACCACCGCCCCTGGGTCAGTCCGCAACCGGCCAGCCCGCGACCGGCCAGCTCGCGACCGGCCAGCTCGCGGCCGTCCAGCCGGCCCTGGGCCAACCCGGCTCCGCGCCCACCCTGTCCGCGAAAGGGCAGACGCCAGGGGAGCAGGCCTTCCTTCAGGCGGCCGGGGCCAGCGACGCCAATCCCAATATCCGCGCGGAGATCGATGCCGCGAACCAGGCCACGATGGATCCGGCCCTCGTCGACAAGCTGGTCTTCGGGCCCGCGACGCCCTCGGCCAATGGCGCCGGGGTGGTGATCCAGCGCGCCAAGCCAGGCATCCTCGACACGCTTTTCTGAGCACCGCCCGAGGCCTCTCCCTCTCGTCATTCCCGCGGAAAGCGGGAACGGCCGGCGTCCTGCGACGGCGCTTGCCTTTGCTCCTGGCACCGTCTACAAGCGCGACTGCAAATCACTCGCAATTGCAGGAGCCCGTTGATGAACCTCTCCCTCCGCGCCGGCCAGGCACCCCGCTCCGGCCGCGTCGCTCTCTTCGCCGCCTTTCTCGCCGCCGTATCGCTGACCGCCGCCCCTCGCCTGGCTCAGGCCACCCCGATCGACGATGCCGCCGAGGCCTATAAGGCAGCCGCCCAGACGGATATCGACAGCATCGTCGCCGGCTCGCAGAAGCTGGTCGAGGCCCTGAAGAAGGGCGATATCCCCGCCGCGCGCCAGGCCTGGATCGATGCCCGGGTGGGCTATGAACGCTCCGAGACCTTTGCCGAGCCGCTGTTCCCCGATCTCGACGGCGCCATCGACACCTGGCCGGAGGCCAAGACCGGCTTCCACGCGGTCGAGGCCAAGCTCTTCGTCGACGGTGCCACGCCGCCGCTGGTGGAGGCGGAGGATCTGCTGGTGACGGCCAAGGCGCTGCAGGCCGCCATGCCCCGGGCCAAGCTCACGGGCGAGACCCTTATCGGCGGCATCGCTTCGCTCGCCTTCGAGGTCGGTGAGGGCAAGTCGAAGGGCGGGGAGTCGCGGGTCAGCGGCACCTCCCTCAACGACATGCAGCACAATGTCGAAGGCATCGAGCGCGCCTGGAACTCGGTCTTCGCCGCCCCTGTCGCGGCGAAGGATCCCAAGCTGGCCAAGCGCATCCAGGACCAGCTCGCCGAGGTGAAGAGCCTGGTCTCGGTTTCCTCCCTCGACAAGCTCGATCCGCCGAGCTTCGAGAAGAAGGCCGAGATGCTCGCCGGCTCCATCGCCGATGCCGCCGTGGCGCTCGGTTATCCCGCGCCGAAGTTCGAGGAGGAAGAGGGGGAGTAAAACCTTTTTCGACAGTTCCTGCCGCGCGAATCCCGGGAGATGTCGGCTCCCGGGATCGCCGGCGAAACGATGGGCCTCGATCGGCTCAGCCGGTGGCGGCGAGCTTCCACGGTGCCGCGGCCTCGGCCGCCAGCCAGCGCTCGGCATCGAGCGCCGCCATGCAGCCCAAACCGGCGGCGGTGACCGCCTGGCGATAGGTGGCGTCGGCCACATCGCCCGCGGCGAAGACGCCGGCGATGCTCGTCGTCACGGCGCCCGGCGGGGTCTTGATATAGCCCGCCGCATCCATCTCGAGCTGGCCGCGGAAGAGCTCGGTCGCCGGGGCATGGCCGATGGCCACGAACACGCCCTCGGCCGGGATCACGCGCTGCTCGCCGCTGGGCAGATGACGCAGCCGGACGCCGCTCACGCCCGGCGGATCGCCCTCGGCCAGGATCTCCTCGACGGCCGAGCTCCAGATCACCTCGATCTTGGGATGGGCGAAGAGCCGCTCCTGCATGATCTTCTCGGCGCGCAGGTGGTCGCGGCGATGGACCAGTGTGACCTTGGTCGCGAAATGGGTGAGGAAGATCGCCTCCTCCACGGCGGTATTGCCGCCGCCCACCACCACGACGTCCTTGCCGCGATAGAAGAACCCGTCGCAGGTGGCGCAAGCCGAGACGCCGGCGCCGCGCAGCCGCGATTCCGATTCCAGCCCCAGCCATTTCGCCTGGGCGCCGGTGGCGATGACGATGGCATCGGCGGTGTAGACCAGGCCCGAATCGCCGCGGCAGCGGAAGGGACGGCGTGAGAGGTCGGCCTCCACGATAGTGTCGGTCTGGACATTGGTGCCCATGCGCCGCGCCTGGGCCTCCATCTGCTCCATCAGCCAGGGCCCCTGGATGGCCTCGGCGAAGCCGGGATAGTTCTCGACCTCGGTCGTGATGGTGAGTTGGCCGCCCGGCTGGATGCCCTGGACCAGCACCGGCTGGAGCATGGCCCGCGCGGCATAGACAGCGGCGGTGTAACCCGCCGGGCCGGCGCCGATGATGAGCAGCTTCGAATGCAGCGTATCGGTCATGAAAGATCCCATGGGGTATCGGGCGGGGGATTCGCCGCTGGGCGAATCCCCCTGGCTAGGTGATGTCGAATGCGGAGCCCCGCAAGAACTAGAGCGCCTCGGCGTGCTCTCCGAGATAGCGGGCCACGCCCTCGGAGGTTGCGGTCATGCCTTGGTCGCCCTTCTCCCAGCCGGCGGGGCAGACCTCGCCGTTCTCCTCGTGGAACTGGAGGGCGTCGACCATGCGCAGCGCCTCATCGGCATTGCGGCCGAGCGGCAGATCGTTGACCACCTGATGGCGCACGATGCCCTCGCGATCGATCAGGAAGGTGCCGCGCAGCGCCACGCCGGCGTCTTCGATCAGCACGCCATAGTCCCGGGCGATCTGCTTGGTGAGGTCGGCCACCAGCGGAAAGCGCACCGGGCCGAGGCCGCCCTTGGCCGGATCGGTGGACCGCCAGGCGAAATGGCTATAGGCGCTGTCGACGCTGACGGCGATGACCTTGACCCCGCGGTCGGCGAACTGCGGCCCGCGGTTGGAATAGGCCAGGATCTCCGACGGGCAGACGAAGGTGAAATCGAGGGGATAGAAGAAGACGAGGCCGTAGTCCCCGGCGAGATAG
>DATHQQ010000267.1:0-5935 GCA_035482595.1 Verrucomicrobiia bacterium | reverse complement strand
GGTTCCCTTCCATGCGGCGCCGGAGGCCGTCGCCGGCGCCTTGGTCCGAGGCGATGCCGGCGACGGACCTCTCGGGGCATGATCCGCTCGACGGCTCCGCTCTATTCCATCAGATTGAATTCCGGCAAACTGCGGCCCGGCTGCGCGCTCGCGCGGGCGGCCGCAATCGATGACGCTTCCAGGGGTAGAGAGAATGACGAATTGGCGTGGTGTGTTTCCGGCGGTGACGACCAAGCTCCGCCAGGATGGGTCGATCGATCTCAAGGCGACCCAGGCGAGCCTGGACCGGCTCATCGGCAATGGGGTTTCGGGCGTGATCGTGCTGCCCATGCTGGGCGAGAACGCCTCGCTCAATCCGGCCGAACGGGAGCAGGTGATCCGTGCTGCGAAGGAGGTGGTGGCCGGCCGGGTGCCGCTCCTCTCCGGCCTTGCGACCATCTCGACCGAGGATGCGACGGCGAGCGCCCGCCGCTTTGAATCCCTCGGCGCCGAAGGGCTGATGGTCTTCCCGAGCCTCGCCTATAAGACCGATCCGCGCGAGACCGCGGCCTGGTACAAGGCCATCGCCGAGGCCTGCGGCATCCCGATCATGATCTACAACAACCCCATCGCCTATGGCGTCGATGTGACGCCGGCGATCCTCGGCGATCTCGTCGCCACACCGGGCATCGTCTGCATCAAGGAGGAAAGCGGCGACATCCGCCGCGTCACCGACCTCTATAACGAACATGGCGACCGCTTCCAGGTCTTCTGCGGTGTCGACGATCTGCTGCTGGAGAGCGTGGCCCTGGGCGTCACCGGCTGGGTCTCCGGCATGACCAATGCCTGGCCCGCCGAATGCGTCGAGATCTTCAACCTTTGCACCGCCGGGCGATTCGACGAGGCGCGGGGGCTCTACCGGCTGATGACCCCGGCCTTCCATCTCGACACCCATGTGAAGCTGGTCCAGTACATCAAGATGGCCGAGCATCTCGCCTATGGCGCACCGGAATGGGTCCGCGCCCCGCGCCGGCCTCTCGAGGGGGCGGAGCGGACGCGGGTGATGGAGGTCATCACCGCCACGATCCGCGGCCTCGGCCAGCGGCGCAAGGCGGCTTAGCCTCCCGGCACAGGACCGGATTCCCCATGAGGATCCGGTCCTGCATCACCACGGAGAGGTTGCGGATCGCCTTCGCAGGCGCGAAAAGAAGTCATTGCGGCCGTTGCAACGGATAGCCGGGCGAGGACTTCATATGAGGCCGCCGAGGAGACCCATGATCCGGCCAGTCCTGCGCCTCTCCGTTCTCTGTCTGATCTTCCTGATCCTGAGCCTCGCCGGCCCCGGCGCGGTCAGGGCGCAGCAGGCCGCGCCGGCGGCCGCTCCGCCAGCCCCCTCGGCCTCGGCCGCGCTGCCGGCCGTCGACCCCGCAGCCCTCGGCCATCTGATCGAGACCCTCCAGGATCCCGTCACCCGCGACCGGTTCCTGTCCGACCTCAAGGCCTTGCAGGCGGCCCGGCAGAACACCCAGCCCGCCGCCCCGGCGGCGCCCCCCTTGCCCTATGCCCTGGGCGCCGCGCTTCTCCAGGCCATGACCGACGCTTTCGGCCGCTTTCGCACAGGCTTCGAGGAGCTGGCGACGAGTGTCGGCGACCCGGCGCGTCTCTGGGCCTGGGCCCGCCTCCAGGTCGAGGATCCCGGGCGGCGCGCTCTGCTGCTCGAGTTTCTCTGGCAGCTCGCCTTGATCCTGGCGGTCGGCTTCGTCGCCGATCTCATCGCCCGGCATTATGTGCGCCGCGGCCAGCGGCATCTGCGTCCCGTGGTGAAGCCGCGCTCCCTCGGCCGGATCGGGCTGCTGCTGGCGCATAGCGCGCTGGAGCTGCTGCCGATCCTGGCCCTCGCCGCGGCGGCCTATATCGTCGTCGCCGTGATCCAGCCCGGCGCGGCCGTGCGCCTCGCGCTGCTCGCAATCGTCAGCGCGGTGGTAGTTGCGCGCACGGCCTTCGTCGTCTGCCGGTTCCTGCTCAGCCCCTTCGCGCCCACGCTGCGGCTGTTCCCCTTGGGCGATGAGACGGCGGCCTATCTCTACATCTGGGCCAAGCGGCTGATCTCGCTCGCCGTCTACGGCTATTTCGTGCTCCAGGTCGCGGTCCTGCTGGGGTTGCCGGATTCGGCCTATGAGCTGGCACTGAAGATCCTGGGGCTGATCTGGGCCTTCCTGCTGGCGGCGCTGATCCTGCAGAGCCGCGACAGCGTGGCCAAGATGATCCTGCACGGCGCGCGGGACAGAGAGGACCTGCGCAATCTCACGCGGCTGCGCCAGCAGCTCGCCCATTCCTGGCATGTCCTGGCGCTCATCTATCTGCTCGCGGTCTATGTCACCTGGGCGGCGGATGTGCCCGGCGGCTTCACCTATCTCGGGCGCGGCACCGGCCTCACGGTCCTGATCCTGATTCTCGCCTGGCTGGCGCTGGTGCTGCTGCGGGGCGGTTTCCAGCGCTTCCTCGTCATCAATAAGGATCTCCTGGGCCGCTATCCCCTGCTGGAGCAGCGGGCCAATCGCTATCTGCCCTTGCTGCGCCGGATTCTGGCGGCGCTGATCCGCATCGTCGCTGTGCTCGCGATTCTGGCCGCCTGGCATGTCGACATCGGCTCGATCCTGGGCGGGGCGGCGGCACGCGAGATCATCGGGCGGATCGCGACCATCCTGCTGATGCTGGGCGCCGCACTCGCTATCTGGGAGATCGTCGACGCCTCGATCTCCTTCTATCTCGAGCGCCGGGACGAGAACGGCAAGCCGATCCTGACCAGCTCGCGGGCGCGTACCTTGCTGCCGCTGGTGCGCAACGCGCTGCTGATCGTCATTTCCCTGCTCGCCGGCCTCACCATCCTGTCGGAACTCGGCGTGGACATCGCCCCGCTGCTGGCAGGCGCCGGAGTGGTCGGCCTCGCCATTGGATTCGGCGCCCAGACCCTGGTCAAGGATGTGATCACCGGCGCCTTCATCCTGTTCGAGGACACGGTCAATGTCGGCGACGTCATCATGGTCAACAGCATCAGCGGCACGGTGGAAGGGATGTCGATCCGAACGCTGAAGATCCGCGCCGGCGACGGGACGCTGCACAGCATTCCCTTCGGCACGGTGACCACCGTCAGCAACCAGTCGCGCGATTTCGGCTATTACACCATCGACGTCGCCGCGGACTACCGCGAGGATACGGACACGGTGATCGCGGCGCTGCGCCAGGTCTTCGACGACCTGATCGGCGATCCCGCCTATCGGCGCGACATAGTGGGTGGGCTGGAGATCCAGGGCGTCGACCGCTTCACCGACAACGCCGTCCATATCGTGGCGGGCATAAGGACGCGGGCGCTGCGCCAGGCGCCCGTCGGGCGCGAGTTCAATCGGCGGATGAAGCTAAAGTTCGACGAGCTCGGGATCCGATTCTCGCCGCCGCCGCGCCTCGCCTATGCCATGGCGCCCACCAGCCTCGGGCCCACCGGCCTCGCGCCCACCAGCCTGGCAGCGCCGGCCGAAGCGCTGCCGGGCTCGCCGACATCCAAGCCGTCGTCCTGAAAGCTCCTACTCCAGCCCCGCCTGTATGCGCTGCTTCAACTCGGCCAGACCCTCGGGGAGGGCGATCTCGGGCTGCCAGCCGAGATGGGCGCGGATGCGCGAGATGTCCGCCAAGGTCGCCTCGGCATCGCCGCCGCGCCGCGCCTCATGGCGCTGGTCGGGCGAGATCATGTCGGCCAGTTCCTTGACTGAGATATTGCCGCCGCTACCCACATTGTAGATCTCGCCGCGCCGTTCGCTCTCATAGGCCAGGATGTTGGCGCGCACCACATCGCGGACATGGATGAAGTCGCGCCGCTGGCTGCCCTCGCCATGGATGATCAGCGGGTTGCCGTCGGCCCAGCGGCGCAGGAAGATCCCCATGACCAAGGCGTAATTGCCGGTCTGGGGCTGACGCGGGCCATAGACGTTGAAATAGCGCAGCACGATGGCCGGCACGCCGAAATGGCGGTCGAAGGTCAGGCAGTACTGCTCGCCCACCTGCTTGGTGAGACCGTACATGTTGAGGAAATCGCCCTGCGTCTCGTATTCGCGGTGGGGCGGCGGCTGGTTGCCGTAGAAGGTGGAGGAGCCGCTGTAGACGATCTTGCCGGCGCCGGTCTCGCGCGCCGCCAGAAGAACGTTCTGGGTTCCCAGCACATTGTCCCGGGTGGTGGTCTCAATGCTGTCTGGAGACGGATTGACCCGCGATACGGCCGCCAGATGGAAGACCCCCGCCGCCCCGGCCATGGCGGCGCGGCAGGAAGCGAGATCGGCCACATCGCCTTCGACGAATTCGGCCGCTGGCGGCACCCACGCTCGGCGCCCATAGATCAGACTGTCGAGCACCCGCACCCGATATCCGCGGGCGAGCAGGCCCTCGACGAGATGGCTGCCGATGAATCCGGCACCGCCGGTGACAAGGACGAGGGTCATGGAAAGGTTCTCACGCGTATGGCAGGGCGCCCGGCCTGCGGGGCGCTCAGGCTCGGGCTCCTATGGGTTGCAGGCCGCCCGGAACATAGCAGGGGGCGCGGGGAAGGAAAGTGCCCCCACGCTTCTTGCCCCCATCCTTCTTGCCCCATACCTTCTTGCCCAGGGCCCGCCGCGGCCTGTAGATTCGGGCTTGTTCGCGTGGGAGCTTGTTCCGATGAGGGGACTTGGCGCAAGTCGGCGCGGGCGACTGGCACAACAGCATCATGAGCAGAGGTGACTCCGCGACAGCGCAATCGCTCCTGCCGAAAGTCGAAGAGCCCCATGTCCGACCCCAAGACCGCCAAATTCCGCATCGGCGAGATCGTGAAGCACCGCATCTTCCCCTTCCGGGGGGTGATCTACGACGTGGATCCGGAATTCGCCAATACCGAGGAATGGTACAATTCGATTCCTGCCGAGGTCCGGCCGCGCAAGGACCAGCCCTTCTACCACCTACTGGCGGAGAATGCGGAGACCACCTACACCGCCTATGTCTCGGAGCAGAACCTGCTCCCCGACAGCGAGGGCGGGCCCGTGCGCCATCCCCAGGTGAAGGAGCATTTCAACGGCCTCAGAGGCGGTCTCTACGAGCTGCGCCGGCAAAGGGCGAACTGACGGCGGGTCGCGCTATTCCGGCTTTCCCGCCGGAATGACGAATGGGGATCGTCTCGACTCAGAAGCTGGCGTCGGCGGTGACCGTGAAGCGGCAGCCGCAGATCGGGCAGACCACGACCTCGACCGTGTCGGCCTTGGCCGCCCCGCTGGCGATCTCCTGTTTCAGCAGGGTCTGGGCGTCGGCGATCATGGCGACATGATCGCCGACGGAAGCGGCCGGCGTCTTGCAGGCAAGGGCGAAGGCGGCTTTGACCGGCGCGGTCATGGGCTCAATGGTAAGGGCAGCGGCAGCGCGCGATCCGATGACGGTACCGATGGTCACGGCAGCGCCGCCGAAGGCGGCGCCGGTCATCAATTGACGGCGATTCAACATGGTCCTCTCCCGAATCGGGGTTGGAATGCTGCGGCGAGACTAGGCCCGGGTGCGCTGGTTTCGCAATCCCGCAAAACTCATCGGCCCGATCAGCGGATAGTTGTCGGATCTGAGCGGTCTCGCCGCCCCTACCAGAGATTCTTGCCGTCGATGACCTGGACCGGCACGGCATCGAGATCGAAATCCTCGAGCAGCCGCGCATTGATGCCGATCTTCGAATGGTCGAAATCCGCCTTGCCGGTCGACCAGTCCGGTGACCGCGAATAGGTGCCGCAGCCGCAATTCGCGCAGAAATGGTGCTTGACGGTGCGGCTGCCCCATCGATAGGTCGCGACTTTCTCGACCGGTGTGATGAGACGAAACTGCGCTGGTGTATAATACGCCCACAGCGCGCCGCGTTTTGAGCAAAGCGAACAGGTGCAACGGGTCACGCTGGCCG
>DATHQQ010000266.1:0-3810 GCA_035482595.1 Verrucomicrobiia bacterium | reverse complement strand
GACCACGGGCGTTATCCCTTCCCCCCGGGCGTCGGCTATACGCCGCGGTCCGATGAATCCGGCACGCGCGAGGCGCTGGCTGCCGTGCTCGACGCCCATGGCGTCGCGCATGCGCTGCTGGTTCAGCCGAGCGGCTACGGTTTCGACAATTCCGCCATGCTCGATGCGATGGAAGGTGCGCCAGGGCGCTTCAAGGCCATCGCCGTGATCTCGGGTGAGGAGTCCGACCGGGAGCTCCAGGCCCTGGCCGACCGGGGCGTGGTCGGCCTTCGCTTCAATCTCGTGAACTTCGAGCCCGCCGCCTTCGCGGGCGCCGGCATGGCGCGTCTGCTGGCGCGCCTCAGGGCGCTGGACTGGTTCGCCCAGGTCTTCGCCCGGGACGAGCAATGGCAGGCGGCAGGCCCGCTGCTTCGCCAAAGCGGCGTCAAGGTCCTGGTCGATCATTTCGGCACTGGCGATCTGGCCCAGGGTCTCGCAGCGCCCGGCTTCCAGGCCGTGCTCGAGCTCGGGCGCAGCGGCCGTGCCGCCGTCAAGCTTTCCGCCCCCTTCCGACTCGCCGCTTGGCCCGATCGCCTCGGCGAGCTCGACCGGCATGTCGAGGCCCTGCTCGAGGCCTTCGGCAAGGAGAGCTGTGTCTGGGGTTCGGATTGGCCCTTCCTGGGCCTCAGCCACGACGTCCGCTACCCCGACGCCATGGACGCGCTCCAACGCTGGCTTCCCGAAGAAGCGGATCGCGACCTGGTGTTGCGGCACAATCCCGCCCGCCTCCTGGGATTCCCGTCGTGAAGCCCGAACGCCGCCCGCCGCTGCGGATCGGCCTCGCCGGCGCGGGGATGATCAGCCATTACCATCTCGTCGCCTGGTCTCGCGACCCCCGGGCGCAGGTCATCGCTCTTTGCGACCCCGATCTGGCGCATGCCAGGCGCCGCGCCGCGGAATTCGCCATTCCGGCCGTCTACGGCGACCTCGACGCGATGCTCGCCCGGCACGAGCTCGATGCGGTCGATATCGCTTCGCCCCGCGAAACCCATGCGGCGCTGGTCGAGGCCGCCGCGGCCCGCGGGATCGACGCGCTCTGTCAGAAGCCCTTGGCACCCACTTTCGCGGCCGGCGAGGCGCTCGCCGAACGCGTGGCGGGGAAGGCCCGGCTGATGGTGCATGAGAACTGGCGATTTCGCCCCTGGTATCGAAGCCTGAAGCGCTGGCTCGATTCCGGCGAGACCGGCCCGCTGCTGCAGGCCGATATGGCAACCCTCTCCTCGGGCCTGCTGCCGGACGCCACGGGCCGTCGCCCGATTTTGGAACGGCAGCCCTTCATGGCGAAGGAGGAGCGGCTGATGATCGCCGAGGTGCTCATCCATCACCTCGATGTGCTCCGCTGGTTGTTCGGGCCGCTCAGCGTGGTGAGCGCCCGGACCGCCCATAGCCTGCCCGAGGTCCGGGGCGAGACTCTCGCCGTGATCTTCCTGGAGACGGCGGCCGGCGCTCCCGTCACCCTGCGCGGCGCCATGGACGCGCCCGGCTTCCCCGCGGGAACGGGAGACCGCCTGGAGGTCGTCGGCAGCAAGGCAAGCGCCATCTTCGAGGGCATGGAGCTGCGGCTGCTGGGTGCTCCCGGGCGGCAGGAGAGCTTCGACTTCGCCCGCGACTATCAAGGGAGCTTCGACGGCGCGATCCGGCATTTCGTCGATTGTCTGATCAGCGGCGCGCCCTTCGAGACCGATGTGCGCGACAATCTGGAGACGCTGCGGCTGGTCGAGGAATCCTATGCCGCCGCGGCCTTGGCGCCGCCGCCCGGCCTGTCGGCGCCGAAATGACCGCGTTCCCCGCCCCGATCGGCTCGCCCACGACAGCGCTGGATACGCCCGCGTTGCTGGTCGATCTCGATGTGATGGAGGCGAATATCGCCGGGATCGCCGCGGTCTGCCGCCAGCACGGCGTTCAGTGGCGCCCGCATATCAAAGGCCAGAAGACGATCGGCATCATCCGCAAGGAGCTGGCGGCGGGCGCCATCGGGGTCACCTGCGCCAAGCTCGGCGAGGCCGAAGTCATGGCGCAGGCGGGGATCCGCAGCATCCTGATCGCCAATCAGATCGTGGGGCCCATCAAGCTGCGCCGCCTGGTCGATCTTCTTGATCTGGCCGATCCGATCGTGGCGATCGACAGCCTCGTCAATCTGAACGAGCTGGCCGCGGCTGCGCGCGACCGCGCCCGCATCTTGCCGGTCGTCATCGAGGTCGACATCGGGATGAAGCGGGCCGGCGTCGCGCCGGGGTCGCCGGTCGTGGCCATGGCCAAGGCGATCGCGGAATCTCCCGGGATTGAGTTCCGCGGATTGACCGCCTGGGAGAGCCAGGCCGTCGCCATTGCCGATCCGGTCAAGAAGGAACAGGCCGTGGCGGAGGCGATCGCCCTGCTGACGGCGAGCGCCGATGCCTGCCGCCGGGCGGGCTATCCGGTCGAGATCGTGGGCTGCGGCGGCACCGGCACCTTCCCTTTTTGCGCGCGACAGCCGGGGGTGACGGAGGTGCAGCTGGGCGGCGGGATCTTCTCCGACATGTATTATCGCAACCAGTATCACGTCGATTTCCCCTATGCCCTGACCCTGCTGGCCACGGTGACCAGCCGCCCGACGCCGACCCGCATCGTTCTCGACGCCGGCAAGAAATCCATGAGCGGCGACGCGGCCATGCCGCAGCCCATCGGCCTGCCGCCCGTTCGCCATCTGCGGCTGTCGGCGGAGCACACGACCATCGAGCTCGAGAGCCCCAGCGGGGCGCCCGGCATCGGCGACCGGCTGGCCTTCATCGTCGGCTATTCCGATACGACGGTGCATCTGCATGAAGAGATCGTCGGCGTCCGGCAGGGACGGGTCGAGGCCGTCTGGCCCGTCGCGGCCCGAGGCAAGTCTAAATAGGCCGGGCCGGGTCGCATTGACTTTCTTCCGGGTGCTGCCTCTAATTACGCATTCTTCGCCCATTTCCCTTGCACAAACTTCCACCCGGAAGCCCGCCATGGATGCTGCGGATCGCGCGATCGCCGAGATCGAGAGGCTGTCCGGTCAGGATGTCCAGCGGCGCAACATCGGGCCCCTCGCCGCCTTTACCCGCGGCAATCTCGCCCGGGCGGCAGCCTCCATCGGGCGGCATCCCTCACCCAGCATCGCCATCATCACCGGCTTCTACCTGGGTCATGGCGAGCCCCCGAACTGCGAGACCGACGGCCCGCCCGGTGCGGCCATGCTGGCCGCCGGCTTCGCCGCGGCGGGCATTCCCTGCCGGATCGCAACCGATCTCGTCAATGCAAGGGTCGTCCTGGCGACCGCCGCCGCCGCCGATTCCCAGGGGAGAGTGCCGATCGACATCGTGTCCATGCGTCAGGACGGCAGCGACGGCGGCACGCCGTTGTGGCAGGTCGAAGAACGATGGACGCGGCTGGACCCGCCGATCACCCATGTCATTTCCATCGAGCGCTGCGGACCCTCGCGCGACGGCTGCCCGCGCGACGCGCGAGGCGTCGACATGACGGGCTGGAATGCGCCGCTCGAAAATCTGTTCGATGCGGGCCCCTGGACCACCATCGGCATCGGCGATCTGGGCAATGAGATTGGCATGGGCAGCCTTCCCTATGAGCTGGTCGCCGGCAGCGTCCCGCGCGGCGACCAGCTCTGGTGCCGGGTGGCCTGCGACTACCCGATCGTCGGCGGCGTCTCCAATTGGGCCGGGGCTGCCCTGCTGGGTGCCGTCGCTCTGCTACGGCCGCGCGGGGCGCGCGCGATGCTGGAGGCGCTCAGGCCCGAGTTCGGCCGCC
>DATHQQ010000265.1:0-2861 GCA_035482595.1 Verrucomicrobiia bacterium | reverse complement strand
CGTTAAGACAAACCTATGTATGGGTCGCTTGAACCTACGCGGGGGCCAGATAACCCAGGCAGAATGGAGCCGGCAACCGCACGTGGCTTTGCACGGTGCTTCAGCGCGCCTGCTCGTGAGCTGATCCCTCCGGGTGGCCGTCGAAATCGCTAAGCGGCCTCGGATGGCGCGCGCGAACCGCTTGGCGCATTTGACTGCAGGGCGACGCCTGCAGAGTGCCCGACGAGCCATCCGCCGACCCCGCTTCCGGTCCGGAAGGCGACCTTTAAGACCTTGGCCAGGACGCACAACCGCCGAGCTATCCGTTCGATCGCCGGCGGCTCCAGCGGCTCCATGCCCAACTCGATCAGCTGTCTGCCATCGGGCTGCCGGTGCACCTTGACCCTGCGCGGGGTGAAGCCGGCAGCCGCCAGCGCGGCGAGCGCGGATGGCAGAATGTCCTGGCTGCCGGCCGCCTCAATCAGGAGATCGGCGTGGTCGGCGCCGTCGCCGGGAACCTCGCGCGAGCCCGCGAGCGCCCATTGAATGACCGGCTCGTCGCTCACGCGCGGCCAGGCCGTGCGATGGATCTCGCCGAGCCAATTGGCGAAAAGGAGATGGCCGTAAGGCCGCCAGATGTTCACCGGCGCCCGCTCGGGGTCGTCGCCGGGGAAGTAGGTGCGTGGGAGGTCGACTGGCTTGCCGGCCCCCCGGTCGCGAAGGAATTCGTCGCGCAGGGTCTCGGCGTCGTATTCCAGGTGATTGAACATGTAGACGGCGCGGCGGTCGCGCTCCTCGAGGAGGCAAAGCCCCGCCTCCGCGGAAGACGCGAGCACGGTCAATCCGGCCTCGGCCGGCAGATCGGCGGCGCGGACTTCGGTGTGGCGCGAGACCGGCACCGGAAATTCCCCGCCGAAGCCTCGGAGCAACGGCAAGCCCCCGCTTGAGACACGCTGGCGGAAGATGCCGAACATCTTCCGCGGGAGCCGATGCTTGGGAACGCCGTGCCGGTGGTACAGCGCGGCCTGGGCGGCCCAGCAGATGTAAAGCGCGCTGATCGCCCGCGCGCGGGCCCAGTCGAAGATGGCACAGAGCCCGGGCCAATAGGCAACATCCTCGAAGGGCAGCGCCTCGAGGGGCGCGCCGGTCACGATCAGGGCGTGGAATTGCTCATGACGGATGCTCGACCAGGGGCGGTAGTAAGCGAGGTGGTCGACTGGCGTCGATCTCGAGCGATAGCCGTCGGGCAGGCAGAGGGTGAGCTCGACCGGAATCGAGATGGCGCCCAGCAGCCGGGCGATCTGGGTCTCCGTCACGGGCTTGTTGGGCATCAGATTGACAAGGCAGACCCGCAAGGGCCGGCGACCCCAGGCCCGGAGCTGGTCGCGGTCCAGGACCTCGATGCCTTCCGCCAGCAGCGTCCGCCGCGCCGGCAGCCCCGCGGGAAGCGAGATGGACATGATTGATTCCCGATATCCCCGAAGAAAGTGGCGCCGGACGAGGCGGGCTTTGCCGCCCCGTCCGGTTGCAGCGTCAGGCGGCCGCGGCGGGAACCATGCGCGAGGCCGCAAGCCCCCGGTCGAGATCGGCCAGGATGTCATCGATATGCTCGATGCCCACGGAGAGGCGGACATAGCCCTCGGTGACGCCCGTGGCGCTCTGCTCCTCCGGCGAGAGCTGCGAATGGGTCGTGCTGGCCGGATGGATGGCGAGGCTCCGGACGTCGCCGATATTGGCGACGTGGTAGTGCATCTCCAGCGCGTCGATGAAGCGGCGGCCGGCCTCCTTGCCGCCCTTGAGCTCGAAGCCGACCAGCCCGCCATGGCCGCCCTTGAGATAAGTCTCCGTGCGGCGTTTCTGCTCGGGATCCTTATGCATGCCCGGATGGATGACCTTCGTGACCTCGGGCCGGCCCGCCAGATGTCGCACCACGGCCTCGGCATTGGCGCAATGCTCGCGCATGCGCAAGGGGAGGGTCTCCAGCCCCTGGATGAACTGGAAGGCATTGAAGGGGCTCATGGATGCGCCGAGATCCCGCAGCAAGGTGACGCGCGCCTTCAGGATATAGGCGATGGGGCCCAGCGGCTTGGCCGCCTGGGTCCAGACCGCCCCGTGGTAGCTGGGGTCGGGCTGGTTGAGCAGCGGGAAGCGCTTGGCGTGGCGCTCCCAGTCGAAATTGCCGCCATCGACGATGACGCCGCCGATCGAGGTCCCGTGACCGCCGATGTATTTGGTCGTGGAATGGACGACGACGGCCGCGCCATGGCGCAGCGGCTGGCACAGCACCGGGGCGGCGGTATTGTCCATGATCAGCGGCACGCCCAGCTTCTGCCCGATGGCTGCCACCTCCGCGATGGGGAAGACGGTCAGCTTCGGATTGGGCAAGGTCTCCGCATAGTAGGCGCGGGTCTTGTCGTCGGTGGCCCGGCAGAAGGCGTCCGGGTCGGCGGGATCGACGAAACGCGCCTCGATACCCATGGTCCGGAAGGTGTTGGCGAAGAGGTTCCAGGTGCCGCCGTAGAGATCCGTGGAGCTGACGATGTTGTCGCCGGCCTGGGCAATGTTCTGGATAGCAATGGCCGAGGCCGCCTGGCCGGAGCTGACGGCGAGCCCTGCCGCACCGCCTTCGAGCGCGGCGATGCGCTGCTCGAGCACGTCGGTGGTCGGGTTCATGATGCGGGTGTAAATGTTGCCGAGCTCCTTGAGGGCGAAAAGATTCGCCGCATGCTCGGTCCCGCGGAACTGGTAGGAGGTGGTCTGATAGATCGGCACCGCCACCGATCCGGTCGCCGGATCGCTGCGGTAGGTTCCGCCATGCAGAGCGAGGGTCTGGGGATTCGTGGATTTGATCATCTTGGAGGTTTCCTTCATGGGCTTGGGTT
>DATHQQ010000264.1:0-3597 GCA_035482595.1 Verrucomicrobiia bacterium | reverse complement strand
TCTTCGCCATGGCCCTGGGGACCTCGGCTTGCGAGAGCGGCGGCGGCCGGCGCTATTCGAACTACGGCGGTGGATATTCCTCGGCCTCCACCGGAAACTCGGCGAACATGACCAACGACGAAAGGCTTCTGCGCGAGCAATCCGACTCCTTCGTTCAGGACAATACCTTCGGCGGTGCCGCCACCGGCGCCATCGTCGGCTGTGTCCTGGGCGGCGTGCTCGGGGCCCTTCTGGGCGGCAAGGCCCAATCGGCGGCCATCGGTTGCGGCGCCGGGGCGGCGGCCGGCGGCATCGCCGGCGGCGTCGACGGCTATCTCAAGGGCAAGGCGGCGCAGACCCAGGCCAATGAGGTGCTGATGACCCGCTCGGTGACCGCGGATGTCCAGAAGCAGAACGCCCAACTGGAGGCCGCCGTGCAGACCGCCCAGCGCGTCGTCAACGACGACCAGAAGAAGCTGGACCAGATCAACGCGGCCTTGGCGGCCAAGACCATGACCCTGGAAAACGCCCAGGCCGAGGCAGCGAATATCCGCCAGAACTCGGCGGAGATCGCCAAAATCCTCGATGCCGCCCGGAAGAACCGGGACAATTTCGTCGATGCCCGCAACCAGCTGCAGGGCGGGGACACGACGGCGCTCGACCAGGAGATCAATCAGTTGAACGGCGAGATCGCCCAGCTCGAAACCCAGCTCGCCGCGGTGAACAATTCGCTGAAGCTCACCGGCCTGTAGTCGTGGAGGAAGGTATCTCATGAGCATCACGAGACTTTGGGTACTGGCCGCGGCATCTCTCCTCATGGCGGGATGCGCCACCTATCAGGATACGAGCCGGAAGCTCGACTCCGGCTACTACCAGGATCTGCAGATCCAGGCGGAGCGCGAGAAGCAATTGGCGCAGGACGACCAGATCGCCCTGCAGCGCGATCTCAGCACGCTGCAGCAGAAGCAGCAGGACATGACCGTCGAGCAGGTGGCCGCCAGCAAGCAGCTCGCCAAGATCGATTCCGATCTGGCAGCCGCGAGCAAGCAGCTGGACGCCGCGCGGAATCAGAATCGTGTCAGCCGCGCCGATTACGACAAGTTGAAGGCCGAGCTGGATGCGTTGCAGCTCCAACAGCAGTCGCAATCCGTGGCTCCGGCTGCGGATGCGGCGGAGAAGAAGCGCCAGCTCCAGGCGCTGCAGAAGAAGAAGGATGCGCTGCAGCAGGCGATCAAGGCCCTGGGCGCGACGTCTTAGCGCCTGAAGGGATAGTCTGCCTCAGACCACGACCGGCACCATGCCGCCATCCATCGTCACCGTCGCGCCGGTGATGTAGCCCGCCTTGTCCGAGGCCAGGAAGGCCACCGCATTCGCGATGTCTTCGGGCGTGGCCATGCGGCCAAGGGGAATCCGGGAGATCGCGCGTTGCCGCGCTTCTTCCGGCGAGATGCCGGCGAGCTTGGCTTCGGCATGCATCCCCTCGGCGACGCGCTCGGTTTCGGTCGCGCCCGGATTGAGGCCGACGACTCGCACACCTTTGCCGGCATAGGCCGTGGCCAGCCCCGCCGTGGCCAGCATCAGCGCGGCATTGGCGGCCCCGCCGGCGAGATGGGTCGGCGAGGCGACCTTGCCGCCATTGCCGATCACATTGACGATCACCCCCGCGCCGCGCTGGGCCATGCGCTTCACCACCGGATCGATGACGTTCACATAGGAGAAGTACTTCGCCTC
Organism: Verrucomicrobiia bacterium; assembly: GCA_035482595.1. Classification (GTDB taxonomy): domain Bacteria; phylum Pseudomonadota; class Alphaproteobacteria; order Dongiales; family Dongiaceae; genus DASXQK01. The sequence continues at coordinate 1,887 of DATHQQ010000264.1, read as the reverse complement.
CATGGCGGCCTTCCAATGGGCCGGGGTCAGGTCTTCCGGCGGCGTGCGCTTGGCGGCACCTGCGCTGTTCACCAGGACATCGATCGGCCCCAGCGCGCGCTCCATCGCCTCGACCATCCGCAGCGCTGCCGCCGGATCGGTCAAATCGGCGGCGACGGTGGTCACCTCGCCGAGCGTCGCTTTGGCGCGATCGAGATTCGCCGGCGCGCGCGAGGCGATTCCCACGCGGGCCCCTTCCGCCAGGAACAGCCGGGCGCAGGCAAGCCCAATGCCCTTCGACCCGCCGGTGATCACGACGGCCTTTCCCTTCAAGCCGAGATCCATCTTCTCCTCCATTGATCGTGGCAGAGCGTAGCAGCTCGTCGCCCTCTTCCGTCATTCCCGCGAAAGCGGGAATCCAGGGCAACCGGCAAGGTCCTGTGCATGTGGCCCTGGATTCCCGCTTTCGCGGGAATGACGACAAGAAAGCAGCTTACCGGCTCACTCTTCGCCGAGCCCCGGCTTCAGCCGCCCCAGCACCGCCGCCGTATCCGCCCCGAACGCCCGTCCCACATGGCGGATCTCGCCCGGCGTCTTCGACAGCCGCGCCACGACGTTCTGCATCACCACCCCTTCGACCTTGGTGATCGTCCCGCGCGCCTTGAAATGCGCGTCGCGGAAGACATCGCTCATGTCGAAGACAGGGGCGACGGCGGCGTCGACGCGGCGGAATTCGCCGATGACCTCGTCCATCGGCCGGGCCGCGACCCAGGCGCTGAGATGCTGCTCCAGGGCCTCACGGTTGGCGGTGCGATCCTGGAAGCTCGCGAAGCGCCCATCGCCGGTGAGGCCGATGAGATCCAGCAGCCTTGCGGCAACGCTGTCGGCCGAGGCGGAGATGGCGACCCATTTCCCGTCGGCGCAGCGATAGGTGCCCCGCGGCACGGTATAGGGGATGCCCGAGCCCAGCCGCGGCTGGATGTAGCCCAGATGCGCGAAGGCGGAGACCAGCGGCCCCATGATTTGGAACATGGAGTCCAGAAGGCTGACGTCGATCACCTGGCCCTCGCCGGTCTTCTCGGCATGGCGGAGCGCGGCCAGGATGCTGAAGGCGCCGACCAAGGCTGTCACCTCGTCGGTCAGCGCGATGGGCGGCAGCAGCGGTCCGCCCTCGGGCTCGCCGAGCAAAGCGGAGAAGCCGCTGAGGGCCTCGGCGATGGTGGCGAAGCCCGGATGCTGGGCATAGGGTCCGTCCTGGCCGAAGCCGCTCACCCGCAGGATGACGAGCTTCGGATTCGCCCGCAGCAGATCCTCGCAGCCGAAACCCAGGGCCTCGAGCTTTCCCGGCCGCATGTTCTCGATCAGCACATCCGCCTCGGCCAGAAGCGCCCGAAGGCTCGCCCGGCCGGAGTCGGATTTCAAATCCAGGGTGACCGAGAGCTTGTTGCGGTTGAGGAGCTTCCAGAAATAGGAATCGGCCTCGCCCGGCCCCGTCCAGCCCATGCGCCGGGTCGGATCGCCGCCCGGCGCCTCGACCTTGACGACCTCCGCCCCGAAATCGGCCAGATATTTTCCCGATCCGGGGCCGGCGACGACGGTCGCCAGCTCCACCACGCGGACGCCGGCGAGCGGTCCTCCAGGTCCCTTTGGCATCAGCTTTCTGCCGCCGGCCGGCAGGGCAGCAGGACCGAGCGGGTGAAGCTGCAGAGCTTCACCTCGTCCTGATTGAAGCCGTCGGTGCGCACCGTCAGGATCCCCTGCCCCGGCCGCGAGGCCGAGGGCCGGACGCTCAGCACCTCGGTGCTGCCGTAGAGCGTGTCGCCATGGAACATCGGCGCCAGATGCTTGAGCTCGCTCACGCCCAGATTGGCGATGGCGCGACCCGAGATGTCCGGCACGCTCATTCCC
>DATHQQ010000263.1:0-3220 GCA_035482595.1 Verrucomicrobiia bacterium | reverse complement strand
CGACGCTCAACACCTCCGGCTACATGCCGCGGGAGAATCTGGACCAGGTCACCGATGAACTGAGGCGCGCCCTCGACTCCCTGAATGCCGCCGAGACCGCCATCGCCCAGGCGCGCTCGGTCCTGGCCATGCATCAGGCGGCTCTTGGCTTGGCCAAGGCGGAGATGGGGACGGCGCAATGGCGGCTTTCGCGCACCCAGGTCGTCTCGCCGACCGACGGGCGCATCAACAATCTGACGGTGCGGGTCGGGGATACCGCCACGGTCAATATACCGCTGATCGGCATATTGGATGCCCATGCCTGGCGGATCATGGCGAACTACAAGCAGTATTACCTGCGCTCGCTGCAGCCTGGCGAGCCGGCATGGGTCTGGCTCGATTCGGACCCCTGGCGCCTGCATCGCGCCCATATCGCCAGCATCAGCCAGGGCATCAGCCGCGATCCCAACGAGATGAAGCTCTTGCCCTATGTCGCGCCGACCACCGACTGGATCCGCCTGCAGCACCGCTTTCCCGTCACCATCCTGCTCGACGAGCCGCCGCCGGGAGACGAGTTCTTCATGGGCGCAGATGCGCGCACCGTGATCTTCCGGTAGGCCAGCGGTGAACGAGATTCTCCCGTGAAAGAGATCCTCCTCGTTTCCTGGCGGGAGCTTCTCCTCGTCCTCGGTTCATTCGGCACGCTCTGGCAGGAGGTGGTCGAGATCAGATTCTCCGGCCCGCGCGCGCGCCAAAGCACCATGATCGCGCTCTCGACCGCGCTCTCGGTGGTGGTCGCCCTGGCGCTGCATATGGATTACGTCTGGTGGGCCGGTATCAGCGGCTTCATGTCGATGCAGGCGACCCGCCCCGGATCGATCAACCGCGCCCTTCTGCGCATCGCCGGCACCATCGCCGGCGCCTGTCTCGCCATCCTCCTGACCCCCTGGGTCGCCTATGACCATGTGGCGGGATCGCTCCTCGTCTTTGCTTTCGCGACCCTCGGCATCCTGGGATATCAGGTCAGCCCTCACAACTTCGCCTGGCTCTTCGCCGCCATCACGGTAAATCTCATCGTGATGTCGTCGCTGCAGGATCCGACGCTGGCGTTTCACTATGCCTTCTACCGGACGGCGGAGGTTGCCATCGGCTCGGCCGTCGCCTTGCTGGTCGCTTTCGCCTTGGCACCTGACGGCGGGGCGCCGGCGCCGGCGCCCCCCGGCTGGTCGCAGCTCCTGGGGCGCGATTGGCCCCGCGTCCTGCATGCGCTGCGCTGCGGGCTCACGGTGATGCTGCTGCCATGGGTGTGGAGCTGGTTCAATCAGCTGAGCTTGTCGCAGATGTCGGTCACGGTCGCCGTCATCATGGCGGTGCCCGTCGCCCCCGGCGATCCGCTGGAGAGCGGCCGGCGAGTGGCGTCGCAATCCCTGCAAAGGGTGATGGGCTGCTTCATCGGCGGCATCGCCGGGCTGATTCTGCTGGCCCTGTCCCTGACCGAGTTCCTGCCCTGGCTCCTGGCCTTGTCTGCCGTCCTCTGGGTGGGCGCCTATATCCAGACCAGCACCCGGGGGGTGGGCTATATCGGGACCCAGGCGGCGCTCGTCCTGATCATGACCCTGGTTCAGGGCTGGGGCCCGCCGGACAGCATCCTGCCCGGCATCGCGCGCTTCGGCGGCATGATCGCAGCCCTCGGCATATTGATGGTCGTCTCGCTGATTTTCTGGCCCGCAGCGCCCAAGCCGGCGCTGCCGACCCCTGCGGCAAGTTGACGTCACAGAGCCGTAATTTTCTATTGCACCGCAGCAGACCTGAGTTAGAATTGCTTACGACTTAAGCAACTTCGGCGTTTGCCCAAAAAATGAGCATTTCCATCGGACCCATCCGACTCGAGGATCCGGTCATCCTGGCGCCCATGTCGGGGGTGACGGATCTGCCCTTTCGCCGCCTGGTCAAGCGCAGTGGCGCGGGGCTCGTCGTCTCGGAAATGATCGCCAGCCAGGCCCTTATCCGCGAGTCGCGGAAATCCCTGCTCATGGCCGAGAGCTGCCCGGAGGAGCTGCCCATGGCGGTCCAGCTTGCCGGCTGCGAGCCCGAGGTGATGGCCGAGGCGGCGAAGCTGAACGAGGACCGGGGTGCGGCTCTCATCGACATCAATTTCGGCTGCCCGGTGAAGAAGGTGGTGAACGGTCATGCCGGCTCGGCGCTCATGCGCGACGAGATTCATGCGGCGCGGATCCTGGAGGCGACGGTCAAGGCGGTGAACCTGCCGGTGACCTTGAAGATGCGCACCGGCTGGGACCATGCCAGCCGCAACGCGCCGCGGCTGGCCCGTATCGCCCAGGATTGCGGCATCCGGATGATCACGGTTCATGGCCGCACGCGCTGCCAGTTCTATGACGGCAGCGCCGATTGGGCCTTCCTGCGCGAGGTGAAGGAGGCCGTCGGAATTCCTGTCGTGGTCAATGGCGATATCGTGGATATGGCGGCGGTGCGCCGGGCGTTGGCGGAATCCGGGGCCGATGGCGTGATGATCGGGCGCGGCAGCTATGGCCGTCCCTGGTTCCTGAAGCAGGTCATCCACTATCTGCGCTCGCGCGAGATGCTGGCCGATCCCACCCTCGAGGAGCAGCATGCCGTCGTGCGCGGGCACTACGATTCGATGCTGAGCCATTACGGCGTCGCCAGCGGGCTGCGCATCGCGCGCAAGCACGTCGGCTGGTACAGCAAGGGCCTGCCGGCCTCGGCGGAGTTTCGTGCCGCCTTCAACCGGATCGACGAGCCGGCAGCTGCGAAAGCCGCCATCGACGCCTTCTACCGGCCGCTCGTCGAGAGGCTGGCCGCCTGATGTCCGCCACCGCTCCGGCGCTGGTCTTTCCGCCGTCGGTGGGCCTGCCAGGCGGCATCGATGGCAATCAGCTGCTGCAATCCCTGCCGCTGCCGGTGCTGGCCCTGGATCCCGAGGACCGGATCCGCTTCGTCAATGCAGCGGCGGCTCAGTTTCTGGGCGTGGCGCCCCTGGGGCGCCTGCTCCAGGACATCTTTCCGGCGGATTGTCCCCTGTTCACCCTCCTGGACCAGGCCCGCGCCCAAGGGGCCAGCGTCGCCGACCGTGAGATGGCGATCGATGCGCCGGCGCTCGGACACCGCCTCATCGCCGTCGATGTCGCGCCGCTCCCCGATCGCGAGGGCTGGCTGTCGCTGACGTTGCAGGAGCGCTCCTTCACTGGCCGTCTGGACGAGG
>DATHQQ010000262.1:0-17293 GCA_035482595.1 Verrucomicrobiia bacterium | reverse complement strand
GCGGGCGCGCGCAGCGCCGCCAGCCCGCGGCGCGAGCGGATGCGTGTCCTGCTCCGCTCGGGCACCTTCATGGCCGGGGTCGTCATCGTGGGCTTCTGGGTGATCTGCGCGCTGTTCGGCAGTCATCTGGTGCCGGTGGATCCCTATGCCGACGATCTCCTGAATTCCCTCGTCGGCCCTTCGTCGGACCATTGGTTCGGCACCGACAGCCTGGGCCGCGACATCTTCTCCCGGGTCATCGTCGGCTCGCGCGACATCCTCTCCGTGGCGCCGCTTGCCACCATCATCGGCACTATCCTCGGCACGGCGCTGGGATTGGTGACCGGCTACTTCCGCGGCTTCATCGACGATGCCGTCGGGCGGGTGGTCGATGCCTTCCTGGCGCTGCCGCTGGTCATCATCGCGCTGCTGGCGCTGGTCGCGCTGGGCACCTCTAACACGACGGTGGTGGTGGTGATCGGCGTGGTCTTCGCCCCCATCATCGCGCGGACCGTGCGCGCCGCGGTGCTGTCGGAGCGCGAGCTCGACTATGTGGCAGCCGCGGAGCTGCGGGGGGAGAACGCGCTCCACATCATGTTCGTGGAGATCCTGCCCAATGTGATGCCGCCCATCCTGGTCGAATCAACGGTGCGCCTGGGCTATGCGATCTTCGCCGTGGCCACCTTGAGCTTCATCGGCTTCGGCATCCAGCCACCCTCGGCCGATTGGGGCCTCGCCATCGCCGACGGCTATTCCTATATCGCCGGCGGCTATTGGTGGACGGTGCTGTTCGATGCCGTCGCCATCGCCTCCCTCGTCGTCGGCGTCAATCTCCTGGCCGACGGCATCCAGGGGGCGCTGGAGACATGAGCCCGCCCGGCACGCCCGCCGGCACTTCCGCCGACGCGCTGACCTTCTCCGATCTCGACGTCGGCTATCGGGTGCGCGGGCGCAACCGCCGGGTGCTCCGGGGCCTCAGCCTCAGCATCGGGCGTGGCGAGGCCTATGGGCTGGTGGGAGAATCGGGCTGCGGCAAATCCACCGCCGCACTCGCCGCCGTGCGATATTTGCCGCGCAACGGCAAGGTCGCCGCCGGCAGCATCGCCGTCGACGGGCGCAACCTCCTGGCGCTGCGCGACGCCGAGCTGCGCCAGCTCCGCGCCAATACCGTATCGATGGTCTATCAGGATCCCGGGCGCGCCCTCAATCCTTCGATCCGTGTGGGCAAGCAGGTGGCCGAGGTCTTCCGCCTGAAGGGGGCGAGCCCGGCCGAATCCCTGCGCCAGGCCGCCGCCATCCTCGGCCGCGTCCAGATCGCCGATCCCAGCCAGGTGATGGACCGCTATCCCCACCAGCTCTCGGGCGGGATGCAGCAGCGGGTCGCCATCGCCATGGCGATCGCGATCAACCCGACATTGCTGATCCTGGACGAGCCGACGACCGGCCTCGACGCCACGGTGGAGGCGGAGGTCCTCGACCTCATCGCGCGCCTCCGCGGCGAATATTCCACTTCCGTGCTGTTCATCAGCCACAACCTTGCCGTCATCGCCCGCATGTGCGATCGCGTCGGCGTGCTCTATGCTGGAAGGCTGGTGGAGGAGGGGACGACGAGCGAGGTCTTCAACTCGCCGCGCCATCCCTACACCGTCGGCCTGCTGCGCTGCCTGCCGCGGCGCGGCCGGCGCAAGGATCACGGTCGGCTCGACACGATCCCGGGTTTCCTGCCCGCACCGGGGGCGGCGATCGCTGGCTGCGTCTTCGCCGAGCGCTGTGCGCTCGCCGACGATCTCTGCCGCAAGGTCGAGCCCCGGCTGATCGAGCTTGCCGACAACCACCGCAGCCGCTGCCACTATCACGATCGCGCCCCGGACCTGCCGCGCGCCACGCCGGCGGATCTGGCCATCCCGATCGAGATCGACCGCAGCCATCGCCCCATCCTCAGCACGGCCAAGCTGACCAAGAGCTTCGTGGCCGGGACCCACCGGCTGCGCGCCCTGGTCGATATCTCCGTCGACCTATGGCCTGGCGAGACCCTGGGGCTGGTGGGCGAATCCGGCAGCGGCAAGACGACCTTCGCCAAGCTGCTGCTGGGCCTCTATGCGCCCGACCCCGACAGCGTGATCGCGCTCGACGGCGCCGCCTTGCCGGGCCGCACGGCCAAGCGCGACCAGGCGCAGGTGAAGGCGGTGCAGATCGTCTTCCAGAATCCGGACTCCGCCCTCAACCGCTCTCATCCCGTGCGGCATCTGGTGGGCCGCGCGCTGGCGAAGCTGGCGGGCGTGCCGCGGGCGCTGCGCAAGGCGCGGCTCCTGGAGCTGACGCGCTCGGTGCGTCTGGCCGACCGCTATCTCCCCATGCGCCCGAAGCAGCTTTCGGGCGGGCTGAAGCAGCGCGTCGCCATTGCGCGCGCCTTCGCCGGCGATCCCCGAGTGATCGTCTGCGACGAGCCGACCTCGGCCCTCGACGTCTCGGTCCAGGCCGCGATCCTCAATTTGCTGGCGGATCTGCAGGCGGAGCGCCGGGTGAGCTATGTCTTCATCTCCCACGATCTCGGCGTCGTGCGCTATCTCTCCGACCGGATCGCAGTTCTCTATCTCGGCCGGCTGATGGAGATCGGCCCGGCGGAGCGGGTCTTCTCCGGCCCCCATCATCCCTATACCGAGGCGCTGCTCTCCGCCGTGCCCTCCCTCGACGGTCAGCGCCGGGAGCGCATCCGCCTCTCGGGCGAGATTCCCAGCGCGATCCATCCGCCCAGCGGCTGCGTCTTCCATACCCGCTGCCCGCGATTCCTGGGCGATATCTGCAAGAACCAGGAGCCGCCGCTGATCGAGGCCGACAGCGGGCATTTCATCCGCTGCCACATCCCCTTCGAGGAGCTCGGTGCCGCGGAGCCGGTCCCGGCAGAGCCGGAGAAGGCGACGGCTTAGCTAGGTCTGCAATCGCCTCTCCCACTATCCCCCTTGCCCCCGGAACGGGGGAGAGGGTTGGGGTGACGGGGTCGCAGTTTCGGCCTGGGCTTTGGCCGCGAATGCACCGCCGCATTCAAGCCGATGATGTGAGCTGTTGAGACACCCCCTCACCCCGGCCCTCTCCCCCCTGTCGGGGGGCGAGGGGGATAATAGAAGGGGGGCGAGGGAAATAGGGAAGGGGCGAGGCGGATAAGGCTAGCGGGAAGGCGCGCCGCCTTACCCCACATGCTCCTTGAAGAAGGCCAGGGTACGCTCCAGGGCCTTTTCGTGGCTCGGCTTGTCGAAGCTGCCACGCTCGTCGCAGCTGAAGCCGTGGCCGGCGGGATAGATGTAGATCTTCACATCCGGCCGCGCGGCCTTGACCTTCTCGACATCGGCCATGGGAATGCCGTGGTCCTGCTCGCCGAAATGCAGCATCACCGGCACCCGGGGTTTTTCCCGGGCATGCTCGGCGATCATGCCGCCGTAGTAGCCCACGGTGGCGGCGATGCCCGTGAGCCGGGTGGCCGCCAGGAAGGCCAGCGAGCCGCCCCAGCAATAGCCGACGACGCCGATCTTGCCGGTTCCCTTGAGGTTGTCGATGGCCGCCTGGAGATCGAGCAGCGTGTCCTCGAGCTTGACCTCGCTGCGCAGATTGCGCCCGGTCTCCACGGCCGCCGCGTCATAGCCGATATCGACGCCGCGCTTGGTGCGGTCGAACAGCGCCGGCGCGACGGCGGCATAGCCCAAGGCGGCAAACCGGTCGGTCACGTCGCGCATGTGATGGTTGACCCCGAAGATCTCCTGGATCACCACCAGCCCGCCCTTCGGCTTGCCGGCGGGGTCGGCCCGGTAGGCTGCAAGGGTGAATCCGTCCTTGGCTTTCAGCTCGATTGTCTTACCCACGGCAGTTCTCCATTGTTCCATGCATGTCATCCACCCCGCGCGGCTGGGAGTATAATTGCCCGGGGCGTCCTTCGCCTCGGAGAATCTGGCCATGAACGATCCCGATAAGGATGCCGCCAGCCGCTACCGGGCCAATCTTCAGGGCGAGGTCGATGGCGCTTCGCTTTACCGCTCCCTCGCGGCGGCGGAGAGTGATCCTCATCTTAGCGAGGTCTATCACCGTCTGGCCGCAGTGGAGGAGGCCCATGCCGAGTTCTGGCGCAAGCAGCTCGGCCGGGTCGGCGTCCATGTCGGTCGGCTGAAGCCGGGCTGGCGGACCCGGATCCTCGCCTGGCTCGCCCATCGCTTCGGACCCCAATTCGTCTTGCCCACCATCAGCGGCTTCGAGAAGCGCGACAGCCGGCAATATGACGATCAGCCGGAAGCGGTCGCCGGGGGCCTGCCCTCGGCCGAACGCTCGCACAACCGCATCGTTCAGGCTGTGGTGGAATCCTTACCCAGCGGAATTTCCGGCGGCGCGCTGGCGCGGCTGGAGGGCCGCCACCGCCTGGGTGGCAATGCGCTGCGCGCCGCGGTTCTGGGGGCCAATGACGGGCTCGTCTCCAATCTCAGCCTGGTCATGGGCGTAGCCGGCGCAGCCGCGTCCTCGCACGCCATCCTGCTGACGGGGCTCGCGGGACTGGTCGCCGGTGCCTGCTCCATGGCCATGGGCGAGTGGCTCTCCGTCACCAGCTCGCGCGAGCTGAACCAGCGTCAGATCGATGTGGAGGCCGATGAGCTGGCCCGCATGCCCGAGGAGGAGAAGGAGGAGATGGTCCTGATCTACCAGGCCAAGGGGCTGGGCGAAGCCCAGGCCCGGGATCTGGCCGAGCGGCTGATGGCGAATAAGGAGACGGCACTGGATACGCTTGTGCGCGAGGAGCTCGGCATCGATCCGACGGAGCTCGGCGGCTCGCCTTGGACCGCCGCGGCCTCCTCCTTCGGGCTCTTCGCCGTCGGCGCCATCTTTCCGGTGGCCCCGTTCTTCTGGCTCTCCGGCATGCCGGCCCTGCTGGCGAGCCTTGCCGCAGGCGGCGTGGCGCTGATCCTCATCGGCGCCGGGACCTCGCTTTTCACCGGCCGCGGTCTCGTGATGTCCGCGCTGCGCCAGCTCCTGATCGGCTTCGCCGCCGCCGGCGTCACCTATGGCGTCGGCCATCTCGTCGGAGTTTCGATCGGCGGCTGAGGAGCTGCTGTCTTCTCGCGAGGCGCTATAGCGTCTGCGAGCGCAGGAAGGCCTCGGCGGAGATTTCGATGTCGCGCATCAACTCTTCCAACCGCGGCGTCAAGCTATGGATCGCCGGCCAGTCATTGGCGTCGCCTGCCGCTTCGAGCTGGACGCAGAGCGCCGTGAGCTGGTGGGCGCCCACGAGGCTCGCCGATCCCTTGAGCTTATGGCAGGCCAGCACGACCTGTCCCGCGGCGGCGCCGTCGATGGCGGCGTGGATCTCGGCGATGCCGGATTGCGCCGCCGGCACGAAATCCTGGACCACTTCGCAGGCTATTTCGGGGTCGTTTCCCACGACCCGGAGCAGAATCTGCGGATCTATCCCCGGTTTCATGCAGCCACGGTTGGCAAGGCGGAAGCCGCTCTGCCATAGGCGCGCGAGAAGCTGCGAGGGAGATGCATGGCAGGCCCGGTCCCGACAGGCAGTTGGATCAGCAGGTTATCATGATCGCCGAAAGATACTCTATTCGTTAATAAATTGGTAATAGACTCCGAAAGTCGTTGAGGAGCCCTGGCGCCTTGATCCCGGGCCGGACTTATCCAGAGCTCCTGTCGAGCTTTCCAAAATGTGACATGAAATTGTAACATCGAACGACTAAGAAGCCGGCTGTCCGGTTTTATTAATTTGGGGAGACAAACAATGAAGCCCAACTTGCTGCGCATTCTACCTCTCGCCGCCGTCGCGGTGCTGGGGTACTCGGGCGTGGCGTCCAGTCAGTCCATGAATCAGCTGATCGCGGGTGCCAAGAGCGAAGGCGAGCTGACGGTCATCGCGCTACCCCGCGACTGGTGCAACTACGGCGCCCTGATCGATGGCTTCAAGGCAACCTATGGCCTGAAGGTGAACGAGCTCAATCCCGATGCCGGCTCCGGCGACGAGGTCGAGGCGATCAAGGCCAATAAGGGCAACAAGGGCCCGCAGGCGCCGGACGTGATCGACGTCGGTCTCTCCTTCGGCCCCACGGCCAAGTCCGAAGGACTGCTCGCGCCCTACAAGGTCTCCACCTGGAAGACGATCCCCGACAGCGCCAAGGATGCCGAAGGCTACTGGTACGGCGACTACTACGGCGTGCTGGCCTTCGAAGTGAACACCGACATCATCAAGAAGGCGCCGACGGATTGGTCGGATCTGCTGGGGGCCGACTATAAGAACGCCGTCGCGCTCGCCGGCGATCCGCGCGCCTCGAACCAGGCGATCCAGGGCGTCTTCGCCAGCGGCCTTTCCGCGAGCAATGGCGACATCGCCAAGGCCGGGGACGCCGGTCTCAAATATTTCGCCGAGCTCAACAAGAACGGCAATTTCGTGCCGACCATCGGCAAGGCCGGGACTCTGGCCCAGGGTGCCACCCCCGTCATCCTGCGCTGGGACTATAACGCGCTGGCGGACCGCGACACGCTGAAGGGTAACCCGCCCGTCACTGTCGTGGTGCCGCAGACCGGCGTGGTCGCGGGCGTCTATGTCCAGGCGATCAGCGCCTACGCGCCGCATCCCAACGCCGCCAAGCTCTGGATGGAGTTCCTCTACTCCGATGCCGGGCAGCTCGGCTGGTTGAAGGGCTATTGCCATCCGATCCGCTTCCAGGATCTGGCGGAGCACAAGAAGATCTCGTCCGAGCTCATGGCCGCTCTTCCGCCGGCCGAGAGCTATGCCAAGGCCGTGTTCCCGACCCTGGACGAGCAGGCGGCGGCGAAGACGGTGATCACCAAGCAGTGGGACTCCGTCGTCGGCGCCAACGTAAAGTAATAGAGCGCGACATCGAAGCCGCGCCGGGTCACCGTCATTGGACGGGATCCGGCGCGGTACGCCTTCGTCATTTGCCTGTAGGCTTGAGAAAACGACCGGGGTAGAGGCTCATGGTTCAGGGGACGCAAGTCGAAACTCGCCCCACGCTCGCCGCGCGGCTCATGCCCGCCCAGTTCTCCTGGGCTTGGCTCGGTGTGATGCCGTTCTTCATTTTCGCCCTTATGTTCCTGATCCTGCCGACGGCCTATCTGGTGATCGGCGGTTTCCAGGATGCGGACGGCAATTTTACCTTGTCCAATATTCGGGACCTCTTTGAGCCTTCGATCCTCAGTGCCTATTGGATCAGCATCGAGATCAGCGTGGCCTCGGCCGTGGGGGGCGCCGTTATCGGTTTCTTTCTCGCCTATGCCGCCGTGCTCGGGGGCCTGCCGAGCTGGATCCGGCCCACCTTGATGACCTTCAGCGGCGTGGCATCGAATTTTGCCGGCATCCCACTTGCCTTCGCCTTTCTCGCGACCCTGGGACGTACCGGCCTCGTTACCGTGCTGCTCATCAAATTCCTCGATTTCAACATCTACAGCACCGGCTTCAACCTGCTGAGCTTCTGGGGCCTGACGCTGACATATCTCTATTTCCAGATCCCGCTCATGGTGCTCATCCTGGCGCCGGCGCTGGATGGGTTGAAGAAGGAATGGCGCGAGGCCTCCTCCATCCTGGGAGCCACCGGTTGGCAGTATTGGCGTCATGTGGCGCTGCCGGTGCTGTGGCCGAGCATCGCCGGCACGACCCTGCTGCTCTTCGCCAATTCCTTCGGTGCGATCGCCACCGCCTATGGCCTGACGGGCAGCTCGCTCAATATCATTACCATCCTGCTCTATGCGCAGATCCAGGGCGACGTGCTGCACAACCATAACCTTGGCTATGCACTCGCCATTGGCATGATCCTCATCACGGCGCTCTCGAACGGCGGCTACATCTGGCTGAGCGCCCGCAGCGAACGGATGCGGCGATGAAAGAATCCCGACTCGGCGCCTGGCTCGCTCTTATCATCGGCACGCTCTATTTCGTCGTGCCGCTGATCGGCACTTTCGAGTTCTCGCTGCGGATGCGCCGCGGCACCTATAGCTTCGACGCCTATCGCGTGGTGTTCAGCGATCCTCGGTTCCAGGCCTCCTTCGGCTACTCGACGGTGCTGGCGATCGCGACAATCATCGTGGGCGTGCTGCTGGTGGTGCCGACGGCCTATTGGGTGCAGCTGCGGCTGCCGCGGCTGCGTCCCGTGGTCGAGTTCCTCACCCTTCTGCCGCTGGTGATACCGGCGATCGTGCTGGTCTTCGGCTATATCAGGATCTACGGCAGCTCTTCCCTCATCCCTTTCACGGCCAATGAGCGCAGCACCGATCTGCTCCTCACCTTCAGCTATGTGACCCTGGCACTGCCCTACATGTATCGGGCGGTCGATACGGGGCTCCGGGCCATCGACGTCAGGACCCTGACGGAGGCCGCGGAGACACTGGGTGCAGGTTGGCCCCGAATTCTCTTCACCGTGATCCTGCCCAATGTCCGCATGGCAGTGCTGAGCGGTGCCTTCCTGACCTTCGCCATCGTGATCGGCGAATTCACCATGGCAAGCCTTCTGAGCCGCCCGGCCTTCGGGCCCTATCTGCAGCTGATGGGCGCCAACCGTGCCTATGAGCCCTCGGCGCTGGCGATCATCGCTTTCGTCGTCACCTGGGCCTGCATGGGCCTGATCCAAGTTTTCGGGCGTGGCAAAGCGGCGGCGCGCCGGCCGGCGGGTCGTTAGGGAGAACGAGCATGGCATTTCTCGAGATCGAAAAGGCGCGCAAGGTCTATGGCGCGAATACCGTGGTCCAGACCTTCGAGCTCTCGGTCCAGCGGGGCGAATTCGTCTCCTTCTTGGGACCCAGCGGCTGCGGGAAGACCACGACCTTGCGCATGGTGGCCGGCTTCGAGATTCCGACCTCCGGCACGATCCGCATCAATGATCGCGACGTGACCCACCTCCGGCCGAATCAGCGCAAGGTCGGCATGATGTTCCAGGCCTATGCGCTCTTCCCCAATATGACCGTGGCGGAGAATGTGGGATTCGGCCTGAAGGTGGCCAAGGCGCCCGCGGCCGAGATCAAGTCGCGCGTCGAGGAGATGCTCAATCTAATCAAGCTACCCCAGATGGCGGGGCGCTATCCCTACCAGCTCTCTGGCGGGCAGCAGCAGCGGGTGGCGCTTGCCCGCGCCCTCGCCAACAAGCCGCAGGTGCTGCTGCTGGACGAGCCGCTCTCCGCGCTCGATGCCAAGATCCGCATCTCGCTGCGCGAGGAGATCCGCGCGGTGCAGCGCGAGCTCGGCATCACCACCATCTATGTGACCCACGATCAGGAAGAAGCCCTTTCCATGTCCGACCGGGTCGTGGTGATGAGCGAGGGGCGCATGGAGCAGGTCGGCACGCCTTTCGAGATCTATAATTTCCCGCGCACGCGCTTCGTCGCCTCCTTCGTCGGCACCCTGAACATCCTGAAGGGCCGCGTGCTCGATCCCAAGAGCGGCCGGATCTCCCTGGACGATCAGGAGGTCGTGACCTCCCGCGGCATCAGCGATGCGCAAGCCGGCGAGATTCGCTCCGTGGCTCTGCGCCCCGAAGCGGTGGCGATCGGGCGCAACGGCGCGGGCGGCAATCAGTTGCAGGGCACGATCGAGGAAGTGGCCTTCCTCGGTGCCGTCGTGCGCATCCGCATGCGGCTCAGGGAAAGCGCCATCCACTTCGATACATTCAACAATCCCAGCGTGCCGCCGCCGGAGCGCGGGCAGTCCGTGACGGTCGGCTTCTCGCGCGAGGACATTCTGGTCCTCGAGGGCGCGCCGTCCTAAAGGAACCCAAGGAGCCGCACGCTCGCCCGTCATCCCGCCGAAAGCCGGGATCCAGGAGCGTGCGGCAAGCTGCTGATCATATGGCCCCGGATTCCGGCTTTCGCCGGAATGACGATAGAGGGAGAGGACGCGTCAGCGTCGCCGCGCCACCACCACGCCGGCGAGGATCAGCAAGGCCGACAGCACCAGGGTGCCGTTCGGTCGCTCGTCGAGAAGGAAGAAGGCGAGCAGCAGGCCGGAGAGCGGCTGGAGGAACTGGATCGTGCCCATGCGCGCGATTCCGCCCCGCGCCAGCGCCCAATACCAGCCGATATAGCCGAGGATCGAGCTCATCCAGGCGAGGAAGGCGACCGCCCCCCAGGCGACCGGTCCTGCCGACGGCAGGGACCAGCCGCCGGTCGCCAGCGGCAGGACCGGCAGGAATACGATCGAGGCGGCCGTCGCTCCCCAGAGCGTGGTGCCGAGACTCGCATATTGCATCTGCGACAGCCGTGCCCCGGCGACGTAGCCCGTCGAAGCCAGCACGCTCGAGACCGCCACCAACAGGTCCCCGGCCAGGGAGGCATCGGCCTTGCCCAATGGCCCGCGGCCCGTCACCAGCACCACTTCGCCGGCCAGCGCGATGAGGCAGCCGATCCACCAGCGGCCGCTCGGCCGGCGGCGCTCGACCGCCGCGGCGACGAGACCGGTGAAGATCGGCAGGGCCGCCAGGATCAGCCCGCCATGCATGGCCGAGGTCAGGCGCTGGCCGATGGAATAGAGCAAGGGAAAGCCGATGAAGCCGCAGAAGGCCGAAAGCGCCAGTAGCGGGATCTGGCGTCCCCGCGGCAGTGGTGCCCGCAGCAGCAGGGCCAGCGGCAAGGCGACGAGCCCGGCCAGCAGCGTGCGGCCCATACCCACCAGCAGCGGATCGATCTCGCGTGCCGCCAGCTTGGTGGCGACGGGCGTCGAGCCCCAGAGGACGACCACGGCGAGCGCGACGGCGAGCGGCAGCCAGGCCGCCTCCAGCCCGCGCCTCATATGCGGGCGGTCAGTTGCGCCACAATCCCTCCGCGGCGAGATCGGCCATCGTCGCCTCGATGCCCTGGCGCAGGATGGCGGCCAAGGCCTCGATCTCGGCCTCGCCGAGGATGAGGGGCGGGGAGATGATATTGAGCGCGCCGATGGGCCGGACGATGAGCCCGAGCCTCTCGCAATGATCGGAGATCCGCTTGCCGATATTGACCTCTTCCGGGAAGGGCTCGCCCGTCGACGGATTGGCGACGTTCTCCACGCACATCATGAAATGGCTGCCGCGGACATCGCCCACGATCGGCAGATCGCGCAGCGCCTGGAGCCGGCGTTCGAGCAGCGGCCCCACGCGCCGGACATGCCCGCAGATATCCTCGCGCTCCATGAGCGCGATATTGGCGAGCCCGGCGGCGCAGGCGACGGGATGGCCCGAATAGGTGAAGCCATTGGTGAACCAGCCCTCGGGGTCGGCCGCGCTGATCACCTCATAGATCTCGTCGGAGAAGATGCAGGCCCCCAGGGGCTGGTAGCCCGAGGTCAGGCCCTTGGCGCAGACCAAGATATCGGGTTCGATGGCGAAGACGTCCTTCGAGGCGAACATATGGCCGAGGCGCCCGAACCCCGTCACTACCTCGTCGGCGACATAGAGGATGTCGTAGCGGCGGCAGAGCTCCCGGCTGCGCCGGTTGTAGCCTTCCGGCGGCACGATGACACCGCCCGCCCCCAGCACGAGCTCGGCGAAGAAGGCGGCGACGTTCTCGGGCCCGATCTCCAGGATCTTCGCCTCCAGCTCGTCGATGAGATGATCGCAGAATTCGGCGACGGTCATGCCCTGCGGGCGGCGATAGACATTGGGCGAGGAGACGTGATGCACCCAATCATCGATGAAATGCAGATGGGGGCTGCGATCGCCCGGCTTGCCGGAGATCGAGCCGGTGAGAAAGGTGCTGCCATGATAGGAATCATGGCGCGAGATGAGATGGCGCTTCTGCCGCTTGCCGCGCCGGCTCTGGTAGTACTGGATCAGCCGCACCGCCGTGTCATTGGCCGTCGACCCGCCGCAGGTGAAGAAGACATGGTTCAGCGCCCCGGGAGCGAGCCCCGCCAAGCACGCCGCCAGCTCGGCGGCGGGAACGTTGGTGGTGTCGACGAAGGGGTTGAAGAAGGCGAGGCGGCGCGCCTGGTCGGCTATGGCCGCCACGATCTCCTCGCGGCCATAGCCCATATTGACGCACCAGAGCCCGGCGATGCCGTCGAGGTAGCGCTTGCCGGCAATGTCATAGACGAAGGCGCCCTCACCGCGCCCCATGATGAGGGAGCCGTCCTTCTTGAAGGAATCGAAATGCGTCCAGGGATGAAGGAAGTGGTCGCGATCCTTGCGCCAGATATCCTGCGGGTCGACCTGATCGAAGCTGGCGATGCCGGGCTGCGACATGATGTACGGCTCCCTTTGTCCCCCATATTCGACAACATGGGTATGATGAGTGAATCGCAGGATATGGCGCCCGGCGCCTCAGGGCCAGGGTGGGGCCGGTGATCGGGCAGAGGGCACGGCGCCTCTTCCTGCCGTCTCTGGCCCTGTTTCTGTTGACGATGGGGCCGGCCGGGGCCGGGGATGTCCGGCTCACCATCGCCATCGGCAGCGTGACGCGGAGCCTGAGCGCGGCGGATCTGCTGCGCGATCCGGCCACGGTCGAGATCGAGGTGCCGCAGGACATCGCCTATGGCCGCGCGATGCGCTATCGGGCGCTGCCCATGGCCGAGTTGCTGCAGGGTTTCGCGCCGCCGCCCGACCAGGCGATCGAGGCGGTGGCGAATGACGGGTTTGCCGCGACCCTTCCCCTGGACCTGCTTCGCCACCGCCCGGGCGGGAGTGGTTCGGTCGCCTATCTCGCCATCGAGCCGCCGGCCTCGCCATGGCCGAAGCTTCCCGGCAAATCCTCCAGCGCCGGCCCGTTCTATATCGTCTGGCTCCGGCCCGAAGCCGACGGCATCCGCCAGGAGCAATGGCCTTATGGCGTGGTCGAGATCCGCTCGGCCGATTTGCCGGAGAAGCGCTGGCCGGGGCTGGCCGTCGATCCGAAATTGCCGGCCGACGACCCGCGGCGTGCGGGCGAAGGGCTCTATGCCACCATGTGTCTCGTATGCCACAGGCTGAATGGCGCGGGCAGCGCTGCGGTGGGGCCGGATCTCAATCTGCCGAAGAATCCGACGGAATATTTCCGCCTCGACGCGCTTCACGCCCTTATTCGCGATCCCGCCGCACTCCGCCATTGGGACGGCATGACGATGAAGGGATTCAGCAAGGAAGCCCTCAGCGACCACGAGATCGATCTGATCATCGCCTATCTCAGCCATATGGCAGGCCGCAAGGTGCAGCCCCCGTAGACAAGAAAATCTTGGCCGAGCGAAATTTCATTTGCCCTTCGCTTTCTCCATGGCCAATTGAACAGCACCTGCATTCCTGGCGGCGCTTCGGGCTTGTCGCTCCGGAACCGTTGGGACCATGGGCGCGTTTAACAATCGCCCGCGGGTATCGATCAAACCGCAGCAGAAGTTGGAGATTAAAGATGGCCGTCGAACTGCCCAAGCTTCCCTATGCGCTGGATGCGCTCGAGCCCCATATCAGCAAACTCACCTTGGAGTTCCACCATGGCAAGCATCACAAGGCCTATGTGGACAAGACCAATGAGCTGATCGCGAACACCGATCTCGCCAAGAAGAGCCTGGAGGAGATCGTGCGCGCCGCGGCGGGACAGAAGGACAAGGCGACGCTCTTCAACAACGCCGCCCAGGCCTGGAATCACACCTTCCTCTGGAATTCGATGTCCCCCAAGGGCGGCAAGCCCACGGGCGCGCTCGCCCAGGCGATCGAGAAGGATCTGGGCGGCTTCGCCACCTTTGCCGAGAACTTCAAGAAGGCCGCGGTCGGGCAGTTCGGCAGCGGCTGGGCCTGGCTGACGCTGGCCAACGGCAAGCTGGAGATCAGCGCGACCGGCAATGCCGATACCCCGCTGGTTCATGGCAAGACGCCGCTCCTCACCCTCGATGTGTGGGAGCATGCCTATTATCTCGATTATCAGAATCGCCGGCCAGACTACGTGTCGACCTTCCTCGAGAAGATCGTCAATTGGGACTTCGCCGCCGGCAATCTGCAAAAGGCCAGCCAGCGCAAGGCCGCCGAGTAGGGGCGCCCGCCGATCAGCAATCCCCGCGTCCGCAAGGGCGCGGGGATTTCTATGTCTGCTCGGTGCCGACCACCAGGAGATTGCAGGGCATCTGCTCGAAGATCGAATGGCCGGTCGATTTGTCGAAATAATGCTGCAGCCCGGCGCGCTCATGATGGCCGATCACCACCAGATCGGCCTTGGTCTCATGGGCGGCGAAGCAGATGGCCTGGGCCGGTTCGCCATGGGCGCAGTGAACCTCGACCGCGACCCCGGCCTCCCGGATCGCCCCGGCCTCGGCCTCCAGCACATCGCGGAATTCCTCGGCGAAACGGTCCGGCAGCCCCATGGGCGCCATGGCCTCGGCAATCATGACGCGCGTGTCGTTGGTGACGACGCCGATGAGGATCACCGTCGCGTTCAGCGCCCCCGCCAGCTGGACACCCTCCCGCAAGACCGGCTCGCTCTCGGCCTTGCCGTCATAGGCGATCAGAATCCTCGTATACATCATCGTCCCCTTATCCCCGGAGGATATGGCGGAAGGATAATCCTACCCATATCCCGCGGCCCGTGTCCCTGGCCTGACCCGCTGCTATAATGCGCGGTGCCCCGGCGCCGGGGAAGGGGGGATTCCATGGGCTATTCATCCATTCGACGTCTTCGCCTCGTCCTCGGGGCGATGCTCCTGCTGCTGGGCCTGGCCCTCCCGCCCGTCTCGGCTGCCCCCAACCCACCCTTCGGCAGCTATCTGCTGAGCTGCAAGAATGTCCGGGTGCAAAGCCTTCTGGGGGGAAGCGGGGCCAATCTGGTGGCGAACTGCCGCACCAATGACGGGCGCTATGTCATGAGCATGCTGCCCGTCGATTGCGACGGCGATATCGCCAACAACAACGGTCAGCTGCGCTGCATGGGGCTCACCCCCTCCAACCAGCCGCCCTTCGGCAGCTATCAGCTGAGCTGCAACGGCATCTATATGACGGGCCCGATCCTCCACGCCTCCTGCCTGAACCGGAACGGCCGGGCCTGGGAAACGACCCTCAATGTGCTGGGCTGCAAGGGCGATATCGCCAATCAGAACGGCCAGCTGAGCTGCCAGGGCGTCGCCAATCAGCTGCCCGCCGGGAGCTATCAGCAGAGCTGCAACGGCGCCTATATGACCGGGCCGGTGCTCCGTGCCAAATGCCGCGACCAGAGCGGGCGGATGGTCCAGGCCGAGCTCAATGTCCTGGGCTGCCGCCAGGATATCGCCAATATGAACGGCTATCTCACCTGCCAGGGTCCCGGCTACGGCTCCATCATCGTCTTCGCCGGTATCGGCTGGCAGGGGCAGAGCCGAACGATCCAATATGCCATTCCCGATCTCCAGGCCATCGGGTTCAACAACATCATCCAGTCCATCGCGATCGCGCAGGGGACCTGGGAATTCTGCACCGCGCCCTACTTCAGCGGCCGCTGCGAGCGGCTGAATCACGGCGTCGCGAATCTGAACAAGATGGGTCTGGGCTCCCAGGTCTCCTCGATCCGCCCGCTGCGCTGAGCGCTCGCGCCTTCTTCTCTTTCGCTGGGATGAAGAAGAAAGAGCTCAATACCCCGGAGGTGGGACGAAGCCGCCGATCTCGCGCGCCAGCAGACGGGCGAAGTCGATCGAGGTCAGATCCTGGAGATTGTCGGTGATGATCTGGACGCCCAGCGGCAGCCCCGCCGCCGTCAGCCCGATCGGGGTCACGGTCGAGGGCAGGTGGACCACGCCGGAGATGCCGGCCCAGAAGAGCTGGTCGTTGGTGTTCTCGGGCTTGCCGTTGACGGTGATGACGCGGTCGAGGCGATCGCCCTTCTGATCATGGGGCCAGGCGGCACCGGCCGCCACCGGGGTCAGCAGCACATCCCAATTCTGGAAGAAGGCATGCCAGGCCCAGCGCAATTTGGTGCGCTCCTCATGGGCGGCCAGCCAATCGCGATGGAGGATCGTCGTCGCCCGGGCGACCCGGGCCTTGTAGCTGTCATCCTCCGGCGCCAGCTGCGCCGCGCGGCTTTGCCAGTCGGCGAAGACCGACGGGGCGATCCGCGCCATGGTCACGGCCCGCAGCAGCCGGATATAGAGGGCATGGGCCTTGGTCGTGTCGATGGCCGGCCGCGCCTCGAAGGAGACCGTGGCGCCGAGCTTGTGCAATTCGCGCCCGACCTCCGCCAGCCGGGCGGAATATTCGGAATCGACGGCGCAATTGGGATCGCCCAGCATCACTGCCACGCGGTAGTCGGCGAGCTTCGTCTTGAGGGGCTTGGGCAAGGCCAGTCGCCAGCCGGCGGCATCGAGTTCGTCGGGGCCGGCCAGCACCGAGAGGGCGAGGCCCAGATCCTCCGCCGTGCGCGCGAGCGGCCCCGCGACGGAGATATCCGACATCGCCAGCGCGCCGCTCGGGCTTTGGCCGCGCAGCGGGACGATGCCCCAGCTCGGCTTGTGACCCAGCACCCCGCAGTAATGCGCCGGGTTGCGGATCGAGGCGCCGATGTCCGATCCCAGCTCGAGCGCGCAAAGCCCGGCGGCGAGGGCGGCCGACGAGCCGCCGGAGGAACCGCCCGGCGTCCGGGTGAGATCCCAGGGATTGTTGGTCGTGCCGTAGATCGCGTTGAAGCTTTGCCAATCCGCCAGCATCAGCGGCACATTGGTCTTGCCGAAGATGATGGCGCCGGCCGCCCGCAGCCGCGCCGTGGTGACGGCGTCGGTCTTGGCGATATGGCCGCTGAGCTCCGCAATGCCCCAGGTCGTCGGCGCCCCGGCGAGATCGAAGGATTCCTTGATGGTCATGGGCAGGCCGTGCAGCGGCCCCCAGGTCTCGCCGCGGCCGAGCACCTGATCGGCCTGGCGCGCCCGCTCGCGCGCGGCCTCGAGATCGGTCCAGATGATCGCATTCAGCGCGGGATTGAAGCGCTCCACCCGCGCGAGGTAATGCTCCAGAAGCTCGAGGCAGCCGATTTCCCGGCTGCGCAGCTTGCCGGCCAGCTTATGGGCCGGCAGATAGGCGATGTCGGTCAAGTCGGATTTCCTTCCCCCCGAGAGGGTTACAGCCTAGGGGGCCCGGCAGGGTTCGGGCAAGGCATGTCTGATGGTCGCCGGTCGAGGTCGACATGCCCCGCTCTCTCAACCGTCATGGCCGTGCTCGTCACGGCCATCCACGTCGTCCCCTTATCGCGGAGTCGCTTAGAATGCACTTTCGCGAGCTACTTTCGTGATGTCCTGGTCTCATTGCCGAGGGTAGTCGCACCGTCCGCGCCGAGCTGGCGCGAGATGCGCGCGGCGAAGCGCATGACGTCCTGCGCCAGCGCCTCCTGCCGGCCCAGCCAGTCGCGGGGCTTCAGGCCCGTGACGCTGATGGCCCCGGCAGCC
>DATHQQ010000261.1:0-3409 GCA_035482595.1 Verrucomicrobiia bacterium | reverse complement strand
TTGAAATCGCGAAAAGGTGATTGGGAGCGCCGCGTGGACAGGGCGCTGCCATCGGCATGAGGGGAGAAGTTTAGAGTGTAAATCTTTGCCACACTGCCTGTGAATGTCAGCTTGTCGCCGTGGGTGATGATCGAAATGATGTCCTTCGCCACTCAGGTGGAATGAAGACGTGGCATCGAGCCTGTGGTTCGCTTGGATCCCGCCGCTAATGTCTTCATCTTAACTGTCTACACCGACTGAATTGAGCTCCGCAGGCGTCGACCAGGTCCTCCAGAACCTGCGGCAGGGTGCGACGGGAGATTAGCGGATGACGATGCGGACAAAAGCAGAGAGGTCCGTGTCACCCCCTCCAACTTCGCTTGGAGCGTCCCCGGCTGAAGTGTAAAAAGGGCCGGGAAATCACAAGCGGGGCGGGGCAGATGAGCGAGCAGGTTCTGGTTGCGGGCGCCGGGCCGGTCGGCATGACCATGGCGGCGGCGCTGAAGCGCCTCGGGATCGATGTGCGGATCGTCGACAAATCCGCGGCGCGCACCGACAAATCCAAGGCCCTCGTGCTCTGGCCTCGGACCCTGGAGCTGATGGATATCCAGGGCTGTCTCCAGGGCTTCCTCGATGCCGGCATGGAAGGCAAGGGTGCCCGCATCCTCGCGGACGGGCATGAGCTGGTGCATGTGTCATTGGACACGGCCCGCAGCCGCTACCGCTTCACTTTGCTCATCCCGCAAAACGAGACAGAGCGCCTGCTGGAGGAGGAGCTGCAGCGCCGGGGCGTGACGGTGGAGCGTCAGGTCGAGCTGCAATCCTTCGCCGATGACGGCGCGGGCGTCACGGCGAAGCTGCTGCATGCGGACGGCACGGTGGAGACGGCGCGCTTTTCCTATCTGGCGGGCTGCGACGGCGCCCATAGCGCCGTGCGCCATGGCCTCGGCAGCAAGTTCGAAGGCGTGACCGAGCCTTCCGACTGGGCCCTCGCGGATATCCGTCTCAACGGCGAGGTCGCGCAGGACGAGCTCACCATCTGCTGGCAGCCGGACGGGATCCTGGCCCTCTTCCCGATCGTCGGGGGGCGATTCCGCGTCATCGGCGATATGGGGCCGGCGAGCGCCGAGGTTGCCCCGCCGCTCACCTTGGCGGATGTTCAGAAGCTCCTCGATGACCGGGCGCCTCCGGGGCTGCAGGCCTACGATCCCTTCTGGCTCAGCCGCTTCCGCATCAATGAGCGCAAGGTGAAGGACTATCGCAAGGGCCGCGCCTTCCTGGCCGGCGATGCCGCCCATATCCACAGCCCCGCCGGCGGGCAGGGCATGAACACCGGCATGCAGGATGCCTTCAACCTCGCCTGGAAGCTGGCCCTGGTCTGTCATGGCCGGGCCAAGGAGAGCCTGCTCGACAGCTACTCCCCGGAACGCAGCGCCATCGGCGACCAGGTGCTGCACAACGCCGGGCAGATGACCCGCGTCGCGCTGATCCGCAACCCGATCCTGCAGGGGATCCGCAATGCCGCCGCCGGGGCCCTCGGGCATCTCCCGGCCTTCCGCCAGCGCCTGGTCGATCAGCTGACCGAGGTCGACCTGCACTACGAAAAGGGGCCGCTCACGGGACAGGGCCACGGGGCGTCGCATATCCCGGCCAATGGCCATCGGGCCCAGGACATCATGCTCACTGCCGGGCCCGGCGGGCGAGCGCGGCTGCATGAGATGCTGCATGAGGGGAAATTCGCGCTGCTCTCCGTCGGCGCGCCGCCCGTCGCCCTGCCGGAAGATCTCGGCGCCATCGCCGCGACGGCGACGGCGGCCGATGCGGATGCCAATTATGCCGCCGGCCACCACTACCTCATCCGCCCCGACGGCTATGTCGCGCTCAGCACCGGTGCTGGGACGGCCGAGCCGATCATCGATTTTCTGCGGAAAATTGCGACGGCATAAGACGACACCTACCCCGTACTCATAAAAATGCTTTGTCTGCCTTACCCTTGGAAGCGGACGTGGATGGAACGGAGGTATGTAGATGTCGGCAACTAGCGCCGCGCTGCTGAAGGAGTTCCAGCAGATTGGTACGAGTACTTGGTCGGACATTCTGGATGAAATAGGCGTGCAGGGCGTCATTGGTGGGCTTGCCCGTCGAGGTGGAGAAGGTCGATTTGCTGCGTTTGCGGTGACGGCAAAGGCGCAGGCAGGGCCATTTGGTGGCTTCAGGCGCGAAGAATTCGCTGTCGGTCAAATGATCGACGCCGTCGGCCCGGGCCAGGTGCTTGTGATTGACGTCGGCGGAGCCGAAGTATCGACCTTCGGAGGACTCGCATCGCTTGCGGCCAAAGTCAAAGGGGTCGAGGCGGTCGTAATTGATGGCGCCTGCCGAGATCTCGAAGAAATTAGGGAAACAGGCCTGTGGCTGGCCAGCCGGCATGTGACCCCGATGACGGGGAAGAAGCGCATCAAAGTCGAGAGTATCGGCCAGCCGATTTCCATCGCTGGGGTAAGCGTTGCGCCTGGCGATCTTTTAGTGGGGGACGACACGGGAATCGTCGTGATCCCGAGGCAGCATCAGGGCGTGGCGCTCGAGATGTCCAGGCGAATGGTCCGCATGGATCAGGAGATCGAACGTGCGATCAGATCAGGCACGTCCTTTCGCGAGGCTGCTCGAAGCGCAAATTACATATAAGACATTCCTAAGCCGCCGCCCTTCCGTGGCGTTCCAGCTTGGTCACGTCGGTCACCAGCGCCTCGACATGGGCGTAGTCCTTGACCGTGAGCGGGCGGGAGAGCTTGCCGTCGGAGACGATGAGCACGCGGTCGGCGGCCTCGAACATCTCAAGCACCTCGGTGCAGAACATGATCACCGCGTTGCCGGCATGGGCGAATTCGCGCAGCAGACGGTAGATCTCGCGCTTGCTCTGGATATCGACGCCGCGGGTCGGCTCCTCCAACAGGAGCAGGCGCGGCTGGCGCACCAGGGCCTGGGCGATGGCGACCTTCTGCTGATTGCCGCCGGAGAGCGAGCGGATGCCCTGGAAGATGGTCCGGGTCTTGACCAGGAAACGCCCGGCCGCCGCCTGGGCCAGCTCCCGCATGCGTCGCTTGCGCAGCGCCATCGCCGCACCTGCGATCTCCGGCTGGCCGAGACGCACCAGCAAATTCTCGCCGACGGAAAAGTTCGAGTAGAGGCTCCACTGGCGGGTGGCCGGCACATAGGCCGTGTGGCGCCGGATCGCTGCGCGGTCTCGCTCGCGCACGCCGTCGATCTCCGCCGTTCCGCTGCCGCGTTCCAGCCCGGCGAAGGAACGCAGGATATCCCGCGCGCCGGAACCCTCGACGCCCATCAGGGCCAGGATCTCGCCCTTCTCGACGGAGAGCGCGAGATCCTCGAATTTGCCGGCGCGATGGGTCCAGCCGGCGACGGCAAACAGCCG
>DATHQQ010000260.1:0-7024 GCA_035482595.1 Verrucomicrobiia bacterium | reverse complement strand
TATCACCTGCCTCGATCCCGTGGGCTATGAAGCCCTCAACATCCTGGACCGGTTCGATCTGAAGGCCATGGGGCCGGACTCCCTCGCCTTCCGCCATGTCATGGCCGAGGCCATGGCGGCGGCCTTCGTCGACAACATCGCCTCTTATGGCGATCCCGATGCGGGCTATGCCGCTGTCGCGGCGGCGCTCGGCGGCCGCGCGCTGGGCGACCGCCGCGCAGCGATGATCGCCCTGGACCACGTGCTCCCTCGGCCCGTCGCCGCGGTCGATCCCGGTGCCGAAGACCCGGCGCGAATCGGGACGCCCATCGCCATCGATCCATGGCCGCCGCGCCTCGCCGGTACCAGCCAGATGACCGCCGCCGATGCCGAGGGCAATATGGCGACGCTGCTGACCAGCGTCTCCCACAGCTTCGGCTCCCAGATCACTGCCGCCGGCACCGGCGTCACCCTCAACAACGGCATGGGGAATTTCGACCCGCGGCCCGGCCGGCCCAATTCCATCGCCCCGGGCAAGATGCCCATCTTCGCCGTGCCGGAACTCGTTGCGGTGGAGGATGGCCAAGCGGTCTTCGCCGCCTCTGGCTCCGGCGGCTATCGCATCACCACCGCCATCCTCCATGCGCTCAGTCATTGGCATGATTTCGGGATGAGCCTCGCCGAAGCGGTGGCGGCACCGCGCCTCCACTGCCAGGGCAAGGAGACCTATGTCGATGCCCGGATTCCGGCGGAGGTGCGCGACGGGCTGGCGGCGCTGGGGCATAAGATCGTCGTCCAGCAGGACGATCCCGGCCTCAACGCCTTCGGCCGGATTTCCGCCGTGACGCGCCGCGGTGGAAAGCTGCAGGCGGTCTCCGGCCCACCCTGGCTCGGCGGCGCCGGCGGGCTGTGAACAACGCGTCGACCCGTCGGACGTCCCCGTTCCGGGAGCGAGGGGGAGGGGCTTTCCCGGCGAGCCGACCTGTTTCTGCAGGGAATCTACAGGCATTCCTCCCTGCGGACCCTAAATTTGCAATGTATACGCAAAACGCGTATTGGTCAAACGGCCCGGTCTGCGGCGTGCCTGTACCTGACCGCCGTCGCGGTTAAGATGGCGGCCGGGCACTCGTCAAACCGCAAAGGCAAATCATGAGAGAGAACAGGATCCGGCGCATCTGGGCCGAGGGCGGCAATGTGGTGAATGGCTGGCTGGCGATTCCCTCCTCGGTCTCGGCGTAGCTCATGGCCCATGCCGGCTGGGACAGCCTCTGCGTCGATCTCCAGCATGGCGCCATCGACTACCAGGTGGCGGTGACCATGCTGCAGGCCATCTCCACCACCGAGACCGTGCCCCTCGTGCGCGTCCCCTGGAACGATCCGGCGATCATCGGCAAGCTGCTCGATGCCGGCGCCTATGGG
Organism: Verrucomicrobiia bacterium; assembly: GCA_035482595.1. Classification (GTDB taxonomy): domain Bacteria; phylum Pseudomonadota; class Alphaproteobacteria; order Dongiales; family Dongiaceae; genus DASXQK01. The sequence goes on along the minus strand of DATHQQ010000260.1, from coordinate 5,626 downwards.
GTGATCTGCCCCATGGTCAATACCCGGGCCCAATGCGAGGCCTTCGTCGGTGCCTGCCGCTACGCGCCGGTGGGGTATCGCAGCGTCGGGCCGCTGCGCGCCACCCTCTATGGCGGCGCCGATTACGTGGCCCAGGCCAACACGACCATCCTGACATTGGCCATGATCGAGACGCGCCAGGCGATCGAGAATCTGGAGGAGATCCTGGCGACCCCCGGCCTCGACGCGGTTTATGTCGGCCCGTCGGACCTCTCCGTCAGCATGGGCTACACGGCGGGATTCGATCCCGCTTTTCCGGAAGTGCTCGATGCGATCTTGAAGATTCCGGCCGCCGCCAAGAGCCATGGCGTGTTTCCCGGCATCCATGTCGGCTCCGTCGCCTTCGGCAAGCGCATGTATGAGTCCGGCTATCGCTTCACCTCCTATATGAGCGACTTCCGCTTCCTCCAATGGCTGGCCGCGCGGGCAGTGCCGGCGATGCGCGGCGGCAAGCCCGGCGACAGCGTCCCTTAGGGCTTCCTAGGCTCGGCAAAGGCGCAGGCCGCCGCACGCGTCATTTTCGCAATGCGAAACGACATTCCGCAGAATTGACTCCCCGGCCCCCTGCTGTATCGTCGGAGCACGCGCCAGGCCCTGCCGGAAATCCGGCGGTCTGGCGAGCCGCAAAGCCAGGGAGGCGTCGAATGAAGGCCGCGGGATGTCGCTCGACAGCCTGAGCCGCGATCAGCTCGTGGAGGCCGTGCGCCGCTTCGTGCGGGAACGGCTGGTGCCGCAGGAGCGCGCCATCGCCGAGGCCGATTCGATTCCCGAGGGCATCGTCGATGAGATGCGGGGGCTGGGGTTGTTTGGCCTCACCACCCCGCCGGAGTTCGGTGGGCTCGGCCTCGGCCTGGTCGACGAGATGCATATCGCCTTCGAGCTCGGCCGAACCTCGCCGGCCTTCCGCTCGCTCTTCGGCACCAATATCGGCATCGGCTCGCTCGGCATCCTGATTGACGGCACCGAGGCCCAGAAGCAGGCCTATCTGCCGCGCCTGGCCTCGGGCGAGATTATCGGCTCCTTCTGCCTGACCGAGCCGGAGAGCGGCTCGGATGCTGCGAGCCTCACGACCCGCGCACGGCGCGAGGGCGAGAGCTACCTGCTGAACGGTACGAAGCGCTTCATCACCAACGCGCCCCGGGCCGGCCTCTTCACCGTCATGGCCCGGACCCAGCCGGCCGAGGCGGGCACTGCGGGGATCTCGGCCTTCCTGGTCGAGGCGGGCCTGCCCGGCATCACGGTCGGCCCCGCCTATCGCAAGATGGGCCAGCAGGGGACCCAGGTCGCCGATGTCGTCTTCACCGATTGCCGCGTGCCGGCCACGGCCTTGCTGGGCGGTGTCGAGGGCCGCGGCTTCAAGACCGCCATGAAGGTGCTGGACCGCGGCCGGCTGCATATCTCGGCGGTCTGCGTCGGCGCCGCCGAGCGGCTGATCGCCGACAGCCTGCGCTACGCAATGGAGCGGCGCCAGTTCGGCGAGCCCATCGGAGAGTTCCAGCTCATCCAGGCCATGCTGGCCGACAGCAAGACCGAGGCCTACGCCGCCCGCTGCATGGTGCTGGACGCCGCCACGCGCGCCGATCAGGGCGAATCCATCGCCACTTTGGCCGCCTGCTGCAAGCTCTTCGCCAGTGAGATGGTCGGCCGCGTCGCCGATCGCGCGGTGCAGATCCATGGCGGGGCAGGCTATGTCGCCGACTATGCCGTCGAGCGCTTCTACCGGGATGTCCGCCTGTTCCGGATCTATGAAGGCACCAGCCAGATCCAGCAGATCATCATCGCCCGCAGCATGCTGCGGGAAGCCGCCGCGGCGATGTAGGCCGGGGATAGCGGCGTGACGAAATCAACCATGCATGCTTAACCAGGGAGGAATGCACATGTCTTTGCTCAAGAGGAAACGAGGATTGGATTCCATCGGGCTCAGGCGTCCGACGCGGCGCGTGGCCTTGGCGATCGGCGCCCTCATCGTCGCCGCCGGACTCGCTGGCGGCCCGCAGGGCGCCTATGCCGACAGCAAGCCGCTGGTGATCGCCCGCGACATGGATTTGAACTCGCTCGATCCCTCGCGCGCCTATTGCGACACCTGCCAGATCTATCTTAACGCCGTCTATGAGACCCTGCTCACCATCGCGCCGGACAACCACACTCTGACGCCGGTGCTGGCCCAGAGCTGGGACAGCAATGCCGATCAGACCCAGTTCACCTTCCACCTCGACCCCAAGGCCACCTTCTCCGACGGCTCGCCGGTGGAGGCCAAGGATGTGAAATGGACCTTCGAGCGGCTGGCCAATATGAAGGCCAGCGCCTCCTATTTCATGGATGGGGTGAAATCCATCGAGGCACCCGACGCCCATACGGTGGTGATCACCATGGCGGCGCCGAACTCGGAGTTCATCGGCATCATGGCCGCGCCCAACACCGGCATCATCAACAGCAAGGCAGCCATCGCCCAGGGCGCGCTCGCCAATGCCGATGCCGCCACCAAGGACCCGTCCGAGCCGTGGTTCCTGGCCAATTCCGCCGGCAGTGGCCCTTACATGCTGGAGAGCTACAAGCCGAACGACGAACTGCGGCTGAAGGTGAACGACAAATACTGGCGCGCCAAGCCCGCCATCGACCAGGTCGTGCTGCGCCAGGTGAAGGAATCCGTCGCCCAGGCCCAGCTGCTGGAGAACGGCGGGGCGGACATCGCCATGCAGGTGGATCCGGACACGGCCAAGACCATCAACAGCCCGGACGTCACCGTCACCATGGCGCCCTCCTACAACTTCCTCTATTTCGCGGTCAGTCCCGGCGCCAAGGACGTGCCGGTTCCGCTCACGAAGGATGTCCGCGAGGCGATGGGCTATGCCGTGGACTACCAGGGCGTCATCGATTTGACGCTCTCGGGCAATGGCAAGCTGCAGGCCTCGCCGATTCCCAATGGCTTCCCGGGTGCCGCGGGCCTCGCCCTGCCGGTGCATGATGTGGAGAAGGCCAAGGCGCTCTTGGCCAAGGCGGGTCATGCCGATGGCTTCACGATCAGCGCCCGCTATCCGAACATGACGATCTATGGCGTCGACATGAACATGCTGATGCAGAAGCTTCAGCAGGATCTGGCCAAGGTGAATATCAAGGCTGAGCTGCAGCCCTTGACCTTCACGGTCTGGCGCGGGCAGGTGCGGGGCGACGGCATTCCGCTGACCGCCGCCTTCTTCGCCCCCGACTACTTCGGTTCGGCGCAATATGTGCAGTATTTCGGCATGGTCCATGGGGCGCCTTGGGCCAAGCGGGCCGGGGCCGAGAGAATGCCGGAGCTCTACAACAAGACCGAGGAGGACGCGGCTGCCAAGGCGCTCGCCTCGGGCGGCGATGCCATGGACAAGGCCTACCAGGACGTCGGGCAGCAGATGATCGACGACCGGGTGATCATCCCGATCGTCAGCCCCGATCTGGTCTTCGCCTACCGCAAGGACATCAAGGGGGTGCGCTACAGCTCCTGCTGCAACATGCCGCTGGCGGATATCAGCCGCTAAGATAGAACGGGATAAGGAGGGGCACCCGGTCGCCGCCGGGTCGCGTCAGTCGAACCTAGTGTCACGCCGCATCGAGATGTGGGTCCACATTTCGGTGTGGCGTGACACAACTCTTTGGTTCTAGTGGCCTGCTTATCCCAGAAATTCGGAGGCGAATTTCTGGGCAGGACACTGAGGTAGCAACGGCCATGTACCGCTACATCATCAGACGACTGATCGCGATGCCTCTCCTTCTTCTCGGCGTCGTCACCGTCGCCTTCATCATCTCCCACGCCACCCATGCTGATCCGCTTGCCAGCGTCATCGGCGATCGGGCGGCGGAGAATCCCGACGTCATCGCCGCCGCCCAGAAGCGTTGGGGCCTCGACCGGAGCCTGCCCGAGCAATATCTGATCTATGTCGGCAATCTGGTCCAAGGCGATCTCGGGATTTCCTTCCGCACCAAGCGCCCGGTCCTGACCGATATCGCGGAGCGGCTCCCCGCGACCCTGGAGCTTGTGGTGGCCGCGATGATCCTCGGCACGCTGATGGGCGTCGGCCTCGGCGTGCTGGCAGCCGCCCGGCGCGACCGGCTGGCCGATCACGCCGCAAGGCTCTTCGCTCTTCTGGGCTCATCGATCCCGGTCTTCTGGTCCGGGCTGATCCTGCTGTTCATCTTCACGGTCAAGGTCCATTGGTTGCCCGGGCCGGGGCGGCTGGATTCCCACGCCGTGGCGCCGCCGGTCGTGACCGGCTTTCTCACGATCGATACCCTGCTCGCCGGAGATTATTCAGGTTTCGCCGATGCGCTCTGGCATCTGGCGCTGCCCTCCTTCGTCCTTGGCTGGGCGGTAATGGGAATCATCTCGCGGCTGGTGCGGGCCAGCATGCTGGATGTGCTGAGCCAGGACTACGTGCTGATGGCGCGTGCCAAGGGGGCGGGGGAGCTGCGGGTGCTGTTCAATCATGCGCTGCGCAATGCGCTGATCCCGACCTTGACGGTGGTCGGCTTCTCCTTCGCCTATCTCATCACCGGCGCCGTGCTGACGGAGGCCATCTTCTCCTGGCCCGGCATCGGCTCCTATGCCGTCTATTCCGCCCGCTCTCTCGACTATCCGGCGATCATGGGCGTCACCATCGTCGGCGCCGCCGCCTTCCTCCTGACAAATCTGGTGACCGACATCGCTTATGTGGTCGTCGATCCGAAGATCAAGCTGGCATGAGCGCGATCCCCGCTTCCTCCGGCATGAAACGGGTCCGGCGCCACAAATGGCTCACCTGGCCGGTGATCCTCGGCGCCATCGTCGTCCTCGCCTGGGTCATTACGGCGGCCACCGCCCAATATTGGGCGCCCTATGACCCCCTGGATTTCGTCGGCAAGCGCCTGCAGCCGCCGAGCGCGCAGCATTGGTTCGGCACCGACGGGCTCGGGCGGGACGTCTTCACCCGCACCCTCTACGGCGCCTCCCATTCCATTCCCATCGCCGTCATCGTGGTACTCGTGGGCGCCTTCATCGGCGTGACGCTGGGCGCCATCGCGGGATTCTTCGGCGGGCTGGCGGATTCCGCCATCATGCGCGCGGTCGATGTCACCCTCTCCTTCCCGCCGGTGCTTCTCGCCATGGCGGTCACTGCCTCCCTCGGACCCAGCCTCACCAATGCCGGCATCGCCATGGTCATCGTGTGGTGGCCGGTCTATGCCCGGCTCATGCGGGCCCAGGTCATCGCGGTCAAGGGCCAGGAGCATGTCGAGGCCGCCATCGCCGGCGGCGCGAGCTGGCCGCGCCTGCTGCTCGGCCATATCCTGCCGCTCTGCTGGTCGCCGGTGCTGATCAACGCCACCATGGACTTCGGTCAGGTCGTGCTGCTGGCCGCCTCCCTCAGCTTCATCGGCCTGGGCGATCTGCCCCCGGCCCCGGAATGGGGCTCGATGATCTCCGACGGCGCCGTGCGCTTCTACTACTGGTGGATCGCCGCCGGGCCGGGCCTCGCCATCCTCAGCGTGGTGCTGGCGTTCAATTTCCTCGGCGACGGGTTGCGCGACATCCTCGACCCCCGGAGCGCCGAATGAGCGCGACCTCATATACGAGTCG
>DATHQQ010000259.1:0-10444 GCA_035482595.1 Verrucomicrobiia bacterium | reverse complement strand
GCTGCGAAGCACAACGGGAGCCGCCATGGCAAACCTCCTCTCGTTTGCCATGGTGAATCATATCTGCCCCCGAGTCGGGAATCCCCCGCGTGAGTCTCCCTCAGGCAGAACTGGTATAAGGGGTCTGTTGACGGGCGGCTCAGATGCAGCGCCCGCCGTCGACCTCCATCGTCACCCCGGTGATCATGCTGGCTTCGTCGGAGCAGAGGAAGGCGGCGGCATTGCCCATATCCGCGGGGGTGGAGAAGCGGCCGAGGGGAATCGTCGCCAGGAATTTGGCCCGGATCTCCGGCGTGTCCTCGCCCATGAAGGTCTTCAGCAGCGGCGTCTCGCCCGCAACCGGGTTGAGGGCATTGACGCGGATGCCATAGGGAGCGAGTTCCACGGCCATGGAACGGGTCGCGGTAATGACCCAGCCCTTCGATGCATTATACCAGGTGAGATTTGGCCGCGGGCTGACGCCCGCCGTCGAGGCCATGTTGAGGATGACCCCGGCCTTCCGCTCCTTGAAGCGCGGCACCACATGCCGGGCGGCGAGATAGATCGCCTTCATGTTGATCTCGGTGATCCGGTCGAAGATATCCTCGCCGAGCGCTTCCATGGGCTGGGGCGTGTGCCCGATGCCGGCATTGTTCACCAATATGTCGAGGCCGCCGAAGTCCAGCAGCGCCGTCTCCACCATGGCGGCGACATCGCCGTCGACCGTGACATCGGCCGTGACGCTATGCGCCATCTTGCCGAGGGAAGTCGCGACGCGTTCGCCCGCGACGCGGTCGCGATCGGCAATCAGGACCCAGGCGCCCTCGGCCACGAACTTGCGCGCAATGCCCTCACCGAAGCCGGAGCCCCCGCCGGTCACGATCGCCGTCTTGCCTGCAAGCCTCACGATCCTTCTCCTCTTTGTCAGCCGTGGAGTATCGCCACGGTCTTCAGGGTCGAGAAGCCGTAAAGCGCCTCGAAGCCTTTTTCCCGTCCATGGCCGGAGCGCTTGACGCCGCCGAAGGGCAGCTCCACACCGCCGCCGGCGCCGTAATTGTTGATGAAGACCTGGCCGGTGCGGATGGCGCGGGCCAGACGGAATTGGCGGCCGCCATCCCGCGTCCAGACGCCGGCGACGAGGCCGTAGGGCGTGCCGTTGGCGATGCGGATCGCATCTGCCTCGTCCTCGAAGGGGATGACGATTTGGACGGGACCGAAGATCTCCTCCTGCGCGAGGCGATGATCGGCGGTGGCGCCGGCGATCAGGGTGGGGCGGATGTAATGCCCGCCCTTGGGCGCATTGGCGATGATGCTGCCCTCGGCCGCGATGGCGAGGCCGTCCTTGCGGGCGAAGGCGAGATAGCCTTCGACGATCTCCTGCTGGCGGCCTGAGACCACCGGCCCCAGATCGAGATCGGCCAGGGCCGGCCCCGCCTTGAGGGCGCGGTAGCGCTCCGCCATGCGCCCCAGCAGGGCGTCATGGATCGGGCGCTGGATCAGGATCCGCGAGGCGGCGGAGCAGGTCTGGCCCGCGTTCTGAATGCCGGCATTGACGAGGAAGGGCAGGGCCGCGTCGAGATCGGCATCGGCGAAGACAACCTGAGGCGATTTGCCGCCGAGCTCGAGGGTGACGGGGATGGCATGGCGGGCGGCGGCGGCCTGTACCAGCGCGCCGGTCGCAACCGATCCCGTGAAGGAGATATGGTCGATGCCGCCATGGGCGGACAGCGCCGCGCCGGCCTCCTCGCCCAGGCCCGTGACGACATTGATCGCCCCCGCCGGAAAGCCCGCCTGCTCGGCGATGCGGGCGAAGGCGAGCGCGGTGAGGCAGGCCTCCTCCGCCGGCTTCAGCACCGCGGCATTGCCCATGGCGAGCGCGGCGCCGACGCTGCGGCCGATGATCTGCATCGGATAGTTCCAGGGCACGATATGGCCGGTGACCCCATGGGGCTCGCGCAGGGTCAGCACCGTATAGCCCTGCTGATAGGGGATGGTCTCGCCATGGAGCTTGTCCGCCGCTCCGCCGTAGAATTCGAGATAGCGGGCGAGCGCCAGCGCATCGGCCTTGGCTTGGCGGAGCGGCTTGCCCACGTCCAGCGCCTCGAGCCGGGCAAGCTCGTCGGCCTTCTCAAGCACCAACCGCCCCATGCCGGCGAGCAGCCGGCCGCGCTCGGCAGCGGTCATGCGACCCCAGGGGCCGGCCAGGGCGTCGCGCGCCGCGGCGACGGCCCGATCGATATCGGCGACGCCGCCGCGAGCGATGCGCGTGAGCTCGGTGCCGTCGGAGGGATTCTCCAGCGACAGCGTCTCGTTGCTTGCCGCCGAACGCCATTCGCCGGCGATGAAGGTCTGAGTGGTGTCGAAGGGGATTTCGGACATGGCGTTCTCTCTAGTGAGATTTTGATGGGCTGATCATATAGATCAATTCTTCCCCGTCATTCCCGCGAAAGCGGGAATCCAGGGCCATAGATCTCTCTTGTCGCCCTGGATTCCCGCTTTCGCGGGAATGACGAAAAGGAGAGGCTCTAAATCTGGCCTGCATAGTGACAGGTGACGCTGTGATCGGCGGCAACAGCGATCGTCGCAGGGCTGCGGGTCGTGCATTCCACGGTGGCATGAGGACAGCGGGCTGCGAAGGCGCAGGCGCCGCTCCAATCGCCCGCGCCGCCCTCGCGCATCGGAGCGGCTGAGCGGCTCGCGCGGCGCCTCGGCGCCTCGATCCGCGGCTCGGCCTCGAGGAGGAGCCGGGTATAGGGATGCATGGGTCGCCGGAAGATCCCGTCCGTCGGTCCCGTTTCCACGAAGCGGCCGCGATACATGACGGCGATGCGGTCGGCGAGGATTTGCACCACCGTAAGATTATGACTGATGAAGAGAAAGGCCAGGCCCTGGCGGTCGCGCAAGTCCATCAGCAGATTGAGCACCTGCGCCTGGACGGAAAGATCGAGGGCGGAGACGGGCTCGTCGGCGACGACGAGCCGGGGCCCGCTGATGAGGGCCCGCGCGATGGCGATGCGCTGGCGCTGGCCGCCGGAGAATTGATGGGGCAGGCGATCGGCATCGCCGGGTGAAAGCCCGACCTGGGTCAGGACATCGACAACCCTTGCGCGCCGGGCGGAGCCGCGCGGGGCCGCTGGATCGAGATGAAGCGGCTCGGCGATGATCTCAGCCACGGTCTGGCGCGGATCGAGCGAGCCATAGGGATCCTGGAACACCATCTGAAATCCGCGCCGCAGCCGGGTCAGGCGGTGGACCGGCTGGTCGAAGAGACTCTCGCCCGCGAAGAGCACCTGGCCCGCGGTGGGGCGGTCGAGCGCCATGACCAGCCGTGCCAACGTCGATTTGCCGCTGCCGCTCTCCCCCACGATCCCCAGGGTCGAGCCCTCATCGATGTCGAAGCTGACACCGTCGACGGCCTTGAGCGCCGCACGCGTCCCGCGCTGCCGGAAATGGCGAGCGAGGTTGCGCGCCTCGAGGACCGGGGTGTTCACAGCAGCGCCTCCGCCCGGATACAGCGCACGGAATGGCCGGGGGTGAGCTCGCGCCAGGCGGGCTCCACCGGCCGGCAGGAAGGGACGATCATGGCGCAGCGGTCGGCGAAGCGGCAGCCCGGCGGCAGTTGTCTCGCCTGCGGCACGCTGCCGGGAATGCTGGCCAGGCGCCGGGCGCGGCGGTCTGGACCGTCCGCCGCCGCCAAGCCGCGCTGCGGCATGGCGAGCAGTAGGCCGCGGGTATAGGGGTTGAGGGGATGGCGAAGCACGGTCTCGGTCGGGCCCTCCTCGAAACGCGTGCCGGCGTACATGACCAGCGTCCTCTCGGCCATTCCGGCGATGATTCCGAGATCATGGCTGATGAGGATGAGGGACATGGCGGAATCCGCCACCAGCTCCGCCAGCAAATCGAGAATCTCAGACTGGACCGTGACGTCGAGGGCGGTGGTCGGCTCGTCGGCGATGAGGAGCTTGGGGCCGGGGGCGAGCGCGATGGCGATGCCGACACGCTGGCGCTGGCCGCCGGAGAGCTCATGGGGATAGAAGGCGAAGCGCCGCGCGGCATCGGGCATGCGCACGCGGTCCAGCAGGCGCAGTGCTTCGGCCCGCGCGGCGGCGGCGCCGATCTCGCGGTGCCAGAGCAGCCCCTCGGCGATCTGGTCGCCGATGCGCATCACGGGATTGAGGGTCGTCATCGGCTCCTGGAAGATCATGCCGATGCGAGCGCCGCGGATATGGCAGAGCTCGCTCTCCGGCAGAGCGAGGAGATCCCGTCCATCGAGCAGGATGCGTCCCGCCGCCCGCATGCCGCCCGGCAGCAGGCCGATGGTGGCCAGCGCCAGCAGGGATTTGCCGGATCCCGACTCCCCGACGATGCCCAGCGTCCCGCCGTCCTCGAGGCGAAAGCCCATATCGGCGATCAACGGCAAGGGCGGCTCGCCCTCGAGATGCACGAAGACACTCTCCAGCTCCAGGCTCACCGCCGGCCCTCCCGGCGCGGATCGAAGAGATCGCGCAAGCCATCCCCCAGGAGGTTGAAGCCCAGCACGGCAAGGGCGATCGCCACGCCGGGCGCCACCGCCAGCCAGGGCGCCGTGTCGAGGAAGGTCTGGGCATCGTTCAGCATCCGGCCCCAGCTCGGCGTCGGGGGCGGCAGGCCGAGGCCGAGATAGCTGAGCCCCGCCTCGATCAATATGGCCAGCGCCAGCTGGATCGTCGCCTGGACCAGCAGACCGCCGGCGATATTGGGGATGACATGCTCGATCGTGATCCGCAGCCGTCCCTTGCCGGCGCCCTGAGCGGCGAGGCAAAAATCGCGGGTCCAGATCTGCAGCGCCGAGGCGCGCGCCAGCCGGGCGAAGACGGGAATGATGAAGATACCGATGGCGGTGACGGCGGTCGCCTGGCCGGGGCCGAAGATGTTGGTCACCATGATGGCGGTGATGATCGCCGGGAAGGCGAAGATGACATCGGCGCCGCGCATGGCGACTTCCTCGAAGCGCCCGCGCAGCGCCGCCGCGCACGAGCCCAGGGCGACGCCGACCAGCAGGCCGAGCAGCACGGAGAGCAAGGCCGTGGTGAGGGAGGTCCATGTCCCTGCCATCAGCATGGAGAGGACATCGCGCCCGAAGGGATCGGTACCCAGGAGACCCGCGGCGAGCGGCGGCTTCAGCCGCAGCGCCATATGGATGCGGGTCGGGCTCTCCGGCGTCCAGATCCGGGAGAGGAGGGCGATCAGGATGAAGGCGCCGGTGATGGCGCCGCCGGTGACGAGCGTGGAGGGCCAGCGGCGCGCGGCGCGCGGGGCGAGGGGCGGTGCCGCCGCCTGCTCGCTCATGCCTTGGCCCTCAGCCGCGGATCGAGCAGAAGGTAGAGAAGATCGACGATGAAATTCGCCAGGATCACCAATGCCGCCAGCAGCATCACCACATTGCGCAGCACGATGAGGTCGCGCTGCGCCAGGGCCAGATAAGCCAGGCGCCCGAGCCCCGGCAGGCTGAAGACATTCTCCACCAGCACGGCGCCGGCCACGAGGAAGGAGAATTGCAGCCCCAGGATGGTGATCACGGGCAGCAGCGCATTGGGCAGCGCATGGCGCCAGAGAGCCGTCCGCCGGTCGAGACCCTTGGCCCGGGCCGTGCGGATGAAATCCTCTTCCAGCACATCCAGTACGGCGGAGCGGGTGACCCGGGTCAGCACGCCGGCCTGGGGCAAGGCCAGCGCGATGGCGGGCAGGATCAGGGCCGTCAGCGCGCGGCCCGGGCCGTTGCCCCAGCCCGACCAGCCCCCGGCCGAGAACCAGTTGAGGGTGGTGGAGAACAGCAGGATCAGCAGCAGGCCGATCCAGAAATCCGGCACGGCGATGCCGAGCTGGGCGAAGCCCCGGACGGCGCGGTCGATGCCCCGGTCGCGAAAGGCGGCGGCCATGACTCCGAGGAACAAGGCCAGCGCCGTGGAGATCACGACCGCCAGAATGGCCAGCGGCAGGGTGAGGGCGAGCCGGTCGGCGATGAGACCGCTCACCGGCACGCCATAGGTGATGGATGTGCCGAGATCGCCGGTAAGCGCGCCGCCGATCCATTCGAGGTATTGCAGGATCAGCGGCCGGTCGATGCCGAGCTGATGGCGAAGTGCTGCCAGCGTATCGGGCCGCGCGCTGGTGCCGAGCAGGATCGCCGCCGGATCGCCGGGCAAGATGTCGAGCACGACGAAGACGATGATCGAGGCGGCGAGCAGAGTGACGATGAAGGAGCCGAGGCGCCCGAGGAGGAGACGGAGCATGGCCGGCTCAAACGGCCGCGGTCATCGCCGCGGCAGGAATCTCTCGCATGAGCCGGCGCTGCGTCCTTCTTCTCCCTCCCCCTGCGGGCCGAAAGGCCCGCGCTTTGAGGGGGGAGGGCCGGGGAGGGGGTGGCCGCATATGCGGTGAATGCCGCCCATGCCATGGCGATTCTTGTTGATCCGCTGCCGCGGATCCGACCCCCCACCCTACCCTCCCCCGCAAGGGGGGAGGGGAGTCAAAGGAAGCATCCGCCATCAATCGGCCCAATAGGCCTCGGTCACGTCGCATTCGGGGATCGGCTGGTTCTTCCACATGCCCCGGAGCTTGGCCGCCTCGACATTGAGGAAGGGGAGATCGAAGAGATAGAGGGCGGGGACCTGCTCGGCGAGGATGCGCTGGGCCTGGCCCAGGAGATCGTCGCGCTTGGCCTCATCGGCGGTGGCGAAGGCCTGCTCCACCACCGCATTGAACTTCTCGTTGTGATAGTTGAAGTAGTAGCCGGGGCGCGAATAGATATCGATGTCCATGGGCTCGGCATGATCGATGATGGTCATGTCGTAGTCCTTGTTGGTGAAGACCTCCTCGATCCATTTCGCCGGGAACTCGCTGGGCACGATGTTCATCGTCACCCCGACCTCGGCGAACATGCCCTGCATGATCTGCGCCGCGCGCGTCGTGTAGGACATCTGCGGCACCTTGATGGTGAAGGTGAAGCCATTGGCATAGCCGGCCTCGGCCAGGAGCTTCTTCGCCTTCTCCGGGTCATAGGGCAGCACGCCGGTGAGGTCGATATAGCCTTCGTCCGCCGGGGCGTAATGGCTGCCGATGGGCGTGCCGAGTCCGGAATAGGCGCCCTCCATCACCGCCTTGCGATCGATGGCGAGCATGAGGGCCTGGCGCACCCGCATGTCGGTGAAGGGCTTGCGGTCGTTGTTCATGCCGGCGATCAGCTTATTCGGCGTGGCCCCGATCAAGGTGGCGAAGCGATCATCCTTCTGGAAGGCGCCGAAGAGCTCGGCGGCGCTGAATTCCGGGAAGGCGTCGACATCGCCGGCGCGAAGGGCGGCGGCCTGGGCCTGGGGATCGCCGATGAAGCGGAAGGTGACGGTGTCGAGCTTCGGCTTGCCCTTCTGCCAATAGTCGGGATTGCGCTCCAGCACGATCCGGTCGCCCTGGACCCATTGCTTGAACTTGAAGGGGCCGGTGCCGACGGGATGGGTCTTGTTGGTCGGCACCGACTTCGGCGAGACCATGACCGAATCGCCCCAGGCGAGCCAGTAGAGGAACAGCCCCGCGGGGTGCTTCAGCTTGATGACGGCGGTCAGGGGATCGGGCGTCTCGACGCGGTCGATGGGCTCGAAGAACTGCTTCTGGGCATTGGTCGAATCCGGCGCGCGGGCCCGGTCGAGGGAAAATTTCACGATGCCGGAATCGAAGGGCGTTCCGTCCTGGAATTTCACATTCGGCTGGAGCTTGAAGCTGTAGGTGAGGCCGTCATCTGAGACGGTCCAGCTCGAGGCCAGCAAGGGCAGGATATGGCTGTTCTCGTCGAGGCGGACCAGCCCCTCGTAGATGTTGAGCCAGGTCACCTCGCGGATCGTCGTCGGCGCGGCGATGGTGGGGTCGAGGCCCTCCGGCTCCACCACCATGCCCACGGTCAGGGAGTTCTTGGCCGCCGATGCGGGGCCGGGCTGAAGCAGGAACAGGGCGCCGGCGAGAAGCGCGAAGACATGGGTCAGAGGGCGCAAGGACATGGCGTGAACTTTCCCCGATTGAGTTCGGCACGAAGACGGTCCGAAGATGGCAAAGCACGCTATCATCGCCCCTTGCCCTGGGAAAAGCCGTTTTGAATCATCCCCCCTCTGGCTTCAAGGACCTCCCCATGATCACCGAGACCGCCGTGCACCATCTGAGCGCCACCGAGCTTCTGGATCTCTACCGCCGCAAGGCGCTCTCGCCCCTTGAGGTGACCAAGGCGGTCCTCGACCGTATCGCCCATTGGGAGCCCTCCCTCAAGGCCACCTATGCCCTCGACCCCGAAGGGGCGCTGGCCCAGGCCCGGCAGGCCGAGGCGCGCTGGTCCCGGGGTGCTCCGGCCGGCGCCCTGGACGGCGTGCCGGTCATGATCAAGGAGAACATCGCAACCCAGGGCGTGGCCGTGCCCCTGGGCACGGCGGCGACGGAGCTGGCGCCGGCGGCAGCCGATGCACCGCCGGCGGCCCGGCTGCGCGAGGCGGGCGCCACCATCCTGGGCAAGACCACCATGCCCGATCTCGGCATGCTGTCCTCGGGCCTCTCCAGCTTTCATCCGCTCACCCGCAATCCCTGGGATCTGAGCAAGAATCCCGGGGGCTCCAGCGCCGGGGCGGGGGCGGGGGCGGCGGCGGGCTACGGCCCCTTGCATCTCGGCACCGACATCGGCGGGTCGGTGCGCCTGCCGGCCGGCTGGTGCGGGATCTTCGCGCTGAAGCCCAGCCTCGGGCGCATCCCCATCGACCCGCCTTATATCGGCCGGGTGGCGGGGCCGATGACGCGCACCGTGGCCGATGCCGCTGTCATGATGGAGGTGCTGTCGCGCCCCGATGAGCGCGACCATATGAGCCTGCCTCCGCAGGCGATCGACTGGCGCAACCTCGACCGCGAGGTGAGGGGGCTCAAGCTCGGGCTGTTGCTCGATGTCGGGCTGGGGCTGCCGGTCGAACCGGAGGTCAGGGCCGCGATCGAGGAAGCGGCGCGGCGCTTCAAGGAAGCCGGCGCGCATATCGAGCCGATGAAGCCCTTCCTCACCCGCGAGATGCTCGAGGGCCTCGACCGCTTCTGGCGCACCCGGGCCCTGGCGGATATGGGAAAATGGCTGCCGGAGCGACGGGCCAAGGTGCTGCCCTTCATCAATGCATGGGCGGAAGGGGCGCAGGGTGCTTCCGGCATGGATGTCTATCAAGGCTTCAACCAGGTCATGGTGATGCGCGCGGCCACCAATGCCGCCTGCCGGCCCTATGACTATGTGCTGGCGCCGACGGCCCCGCTCCCGGCCTTCGCCGCCGAGCTGCCTTGCCCCACCAACGACCCGGCCAAGCCCTTCGAGCACATCGCCTTCACGGTCGCCTTCAACATGTCGGAGCAGCCCGCCGCCTCGATCAACGCGGGCTATACCAGGAGCGGGCTTCCCATCGGGCTGCAGATCATCGGCAAGCGCTTCGACGATCTGGGCGTGCTGCAGCTGGCGCGGAAGTTCGAGGAGCTGCGGGAGAAGCAGCGGCCGTGGCCGGAGCCGGCGACGGCGTGATGTCGTCTATCTGCGCGGGCTCGACATCATACAGGGCCGAGGGCCACCGTCAGCTGAACGGCAACAACACCGACGGCACAATGACCACCATCGCCACCCACTGACGATCCGCAACGCCGCTTCGCAGGCTGGCCCTGCCTGCGAAGCGACGTCTATCCGACGCTTATTCCGGCTGGGGTTCCTCCGACCACTCCCTCAGCGCTCGGGCCACCGCCACCAAGGCTTGCAGGCGGTTCTCCAGATTGATGGGTTGCATGGCCTTCGTCTCCATGGCCTTGCGCTTGGATTCCATCATGCCGACCAGCGCCGCCGCTTCGTCGAGGAGCAGCCGGCCACGGGATGCCTCCTGAAGAACCGACCCGATCGCCGCGGCCAGATCCTCGACCCGGTCGATGGGCGGCAGGTCGAAGTCGAGAGGCCGGGATTTCTGCCGCGGGACGATGCGCTCGAGACAGAGCTTGAGCGCGGTCGCGTCGCCTTCCAGCGCGAGCTCGATCGCCCGCCGGGTCAGGACCTCGGCCTCGCCCTCCAGCAGGAGCTCCGCCGCCTGCGTCGTCCGGTTGCGCGAGCCTGGGGCGCGACCCGCGGGATTACCCGAGTGGCCCTTCTGAAAGAGGTGCCCATCGGGGCCCGGGATCTGCTTCTGCAGGGAATCTGCAGTCATTCGCGTCTCCTTTTCTGGGTTGAAGTAGGCTGAACCGACAGGCTCAGCCGGTATTGCGATGGGGCGATGTCCGCCGAGGCGGAATCGCTCCAGGTCTTGGTGTTACGATGCTCAAGCCTACGCGGGCTTCTGCTTCATGCTCCGGCAGGACTTCCTGCCGCGGATCGGATCGCCGCCGCCTTCTTCGACATCGAGGGGCTTGCGAGAGGTGCCGTCTTGGCCTGGTGCTACGTCCAATCCAT
>DATHQQ010000258.1:0-6083 GCA_035482595.1 Verrucomicrobiia bacterium | reverse complement strand
GCCAAGGACGCCCGCATGGATTTCTATATCACCATGGGCGTCCGGCCGAACGAGATCGAGTGGAAGCGCCAGGTCGACAAGCTGATCAAGTCCAACAGCGACAAGATCGTGGCGATCCTGAAGGACTATGGCATTCCTTTGCTGGATGCGCAGGGCCAGCCCCTGCCCTGAGCCAAGCCGCCGGCGTCGGGGCATCTTCCTTGCCCTTGCGCTCGGGCTTTGGCTCGCCGTGGCCGGCGCCGGTCCCGCCTTCGCGAACCTGCCGGAGGTGCGAGTCGGGGTGCTCTCCTTCGGCAGCGTCGATTGGGAGCTGGATGTCATTCGGCGCAACAAGCTCGACGAAAGCCACGGCTTCCACCTGACCACCCTTCGCCTTGCCGACAAGGACGCCGCGAGCCTGGCACTCCTTTCCGGCAGCGTCGACCTGATCGTCACCGACTGGTTCTGGGTTTCTCATCAGCGCTGGCAGGGCGGCGATCCCACCTTCGTCGCCCATTCCCTGGCGGTGGGCGGCGTCATGGTGCCGCCGGGCTCCGCGATCGCCAATCTCGGCGACCTGCCCGGCAAGAAGCTCGGGATCGGCGGCGGTCCGACGGACAAGAGCTGGGTCCTGTTGCGCGCCTATGCGATGAAGACGGCCAAGATCGATCTCGCCAAGGCCGTCGACGCCAATTTCGGCGCGCCGCCTCTGCTGAACCGCCTGGCGCTCGACCGCAAGCTCGATGCCGTCGCTAATTTCTGGCAGTTCAACGCCCGCCTCAAGGTGGCGGGCTTCCATGAGATCCTGCCTATCACGGGCATCCTGCCGGCGCTCGGCATCGAGCGCCCGCCGCCGCTGCTGGGCTGGGTGTTCCACGATTCCTGGGCCACGGCCCATCCCGAGCTGATCCGCAGTTTCCTCGAGGCCTCCTTCGAGGCGAAGCAGCTTCTGTCGACCTCCGACGCCGAATGGGCCGCACTTCGCCCCTTGATGGACGCCCCGGACAACGCGCTGTTCCAGGAGCTGCGCCAGAGCTACCGCCGCGGGATTCCCAAGGGCTGGAGCGCCGCCGACGCCGATGCCGCCCAGCAGGCCTTCAAGGTCATGGTCGATGCGGTAGGCCCCGCCATCGCCGGCGGCGACAGCTCGTTGGCGCCTGGCACCTTCTGGACCGGCTTCTCCCGGTAGGCAGCCGCTCGAATCATGGCCATCGCCCCTGGCGGCCCGCCGCGCGGAACGCCGGCGCCCGCCGGCCGCCATCTGTGGCTGCGTCTGGCCTCCTTCATCCTGCTGCTGGTGGTCTGGGAGGGGGCCGCCTTGATCCTGGGCAGAAGCGTGCTGCCCGGACCGGGCGAGGTGGTGGCGGCGATGCTGCGCGCCGCGCGGAGCGGCGAGCTCTTCTTCAATCTGGGGATGACCCTCTATCGCGTCGCCGTCGCCTTCATCCTGGCGATGGCCCTGGGTGCCGGCCTCGGGATCCTGATGGGGCGGAGCGAGCTGGCCGATCGGCTCCTCGATGCCTGGCTCATCATCGCCCTCAATCTGCCGGCCCTTGTCGTGATGGTGCTCTGCTATGTCTGGTTCGGCCTCAATGATGTGGCGGCGATCCTGGCGGTCGCGGTCAACAAGATACCGCTGGTCGCCACCATCATGCGCGAGGAGGCGCGCCGCCTCGACCGCTCGCTCATCGAGGTCGGCCATGCCTTCCGCCTCTCCCGCGGGCGGATCTTCCTGCGCATTTACCTGCCGCAGCTCTATCCCGGGCTCTTCGCCTCGGCCCGCTCTGGCCTGGCGCTGATCTGGAAGCTGGTCCTGGTGGTCGAGCTGCTGGGGCGGCCGAACGGCGTCGGCTTCGAGATCCGCACCCTGTTCAACTATTTCGACATCGCCGGGATCCTCGCCTATTCCATCGCCTTCATCGCCATCGTACTTGCGATCGAATGGGCGATCCTCATTCCCCTCGAACGGCGGGTCACCGCCTGGCGCCGGAGATGAGCGAGACCCCCATGAGCATCGCGGTTGCCGATCTCAGCCGGCGTTTCGCGGGTCCGCCGGACCATCTCGCCCTCGACCGTCTCGACCTGACGGTCGAGGAGGGCGAGTTCCTCTGCCTCGTCGGCCCCTCGGGCAGCGGCAAGACGACCTTGTTGCGCATCCTCGCCGGGCTCGACCGGGGCTTCACCGGCAAGCTCACTTTGCCGCCCGGCCTGCGCTCGGCCATCGTCTTCCAGGAACCGCGGCTGATGCCCTGGCTGACCGTGCTCGACAATCTGCTGCTGGTCGCGGAAGCGCGCGACAAGGCGGCGGAGAGCCGGGCCCGCGCTCTGCTCCAGGAAGTCGATATCGCCGGCTTCGCCGAGGCCTATCCGGGCCAGCTCTCCGGCGGCATGCAGCGCCGCGTTGCCCTGGCGCGCGCGCTCCTGGTCGCCCCGGAACTGATGCTGCTGGATGAACCCTTCGTCTCCCTGGACATGCCCACGGCCGAGCATCTGCGCCAGCTGGTGACGCGGCTCTGGCGCAGCCGGCGGACGACCAGCATCTTCGTCACCCATGACTTGAGGGAGGCGATGGCGCTGGGCACGCGGATCCTGTTCCTCACCCGCTCCCCCGGCCGGGCGGCGCTGGACTGGCGGCCCGATCTGCCCCCGCCGGGCGAGCGCGGTGCCGCCGAGATCGAGGCGGCGGTGACGGCGCTACACCGCCGCTACCCGCGCCTGCTCGAAGGTCAGGTCGGGAGCTGATTTGCGGGTTGTTTTGCCACTTGATTTGCCACCCTGGCAGCTTTTGGCCATTATGACAGCTTCAGTATCAGGCGATGTCCTCCCCGCCCCCAAGGGCGGCGAAAGTGCGGAAGGTGTCATGTCGATCCTGCGACTGCTGGCGGAACAGATGACGGTGCCCGAGGGCCAGGGCGAGCGGACGCCGCCCTATCGGATGTTCATCCGCGATCTGGTCCTGCTCTGCCGCATCGGCGTCTACGCCCATGAAAAGCTGCGCCCGCAGCGCGTGCGCATCAATGTCAGCATGCGCGTCGAGGCGGAAGCCGAGCCGCGCAACGACGACATCGCCAATGTCCTCTCCTATGACGAGGTGCTGGGCGGCATCAAGCGGCTGGCGGCCGGCGAGCATATCAATCTGGTGGAGACCCTGGCCGAGGCCATCGCCGACCTCTGCCTGGCGCATCGCCGCGTCATCGAGGTCCGCGTCATGATCGAGAAGCTCGATGTCGAGCCCGGGGCGAGCGTAGGGGTCGAGATCGAGCGCCGGCGCGGCGAGGCATCCTGAGCCGCCGCGGCCGATAGGGATGCCGGCGGCACGAGGGCGCCAGCCCCGCCTCGGCGAGGCCGTGGTGGTCAAGCTGGGCGGCAGCCTCGTCGAATCCCCGCATCTTTCCGCCTGGCTCGCCCATCTATCAGCAAGCCGCGGGCGCACGATCCTCGTCGCCGGCGGCGGGCCTTTCGCCGATGCGGTGCGCATGGCCCAGCGACAGCGGCCCTTCGCCGACAAGGCCGCCCATCTCATGGCGATCCTGGCCATGGAGCAATTCGCCCTGATGCTGGCCGCCCTAGAGCCGGGGCTGCGGCCCGCTGCGAGCCGGGCCGCCATCGAAGCGGCGCGCCGCGAGGGCGTGACCTCCGTCTGGCTGCCGAGCCGCATGACCATGGGCGCGCCGGACATTCCCGAAAGCTGGGATGTCACCTCCGACAGCCTCGCGGTCTGGCTGGCGCTGAAGCTCGGCGCGCCTCGGGTCCTGCTGGTGAAATCGGCGGCGCTGCCGGCGGGGAACATCAGCGCGGCGGCGATGGCCGAGGCCGGTATCGTCGATCCGCTGCTGCCCCGCTTCCTCGCCGGCAGCGCCATCGAATGCCGCTGCATCGAAGCCTCCGGCGCTGCGGATTTTGCCGCGGCCTTGGCCGCGGGGCGCCTCGCCGGTACGCTGCTCCGCGACAATGACTGAGCATATCCTTTTCGTCACCGGCCATCTGGCCAAGCCGCGGCTGACCAAGCTGCTCGCCCGCATGGCGCCGGTGGATTTCACCTATGAGATCGTCGATATCGGGGTCAAGGTCGCGGCCCTGATGACGGGGCAGATCATTCGCCGCCGCCTGCCCGCCCCCATCAAAGCCGATCGTGTGCTGCTGCCCGGTCGCTTCCGCGGCGATATCGAGGCGCTGGCCGGATATTACGGCCGCCCGGTTCAGCGCGGACCGGAGGATCTTCAGGATCTCGCCGAGTTCTTCGGGCGCAAGGGCCCGCCGCCGGACCTCTCGCGGCAGAACGTGCGCATCTTCGCGGAGATCGTCGAGGCGCCGAGCCTTTCCGTGGAAGCGATCCTGGCGCGCGCGGCCCTGTATCGGCGCGACGGTGCGGATGTCATCGATCTCGGCTGCCTGCCGGACACGCCCTTTCCCCAGCTCGAGGCCGCGACGGCCGCTTTGGTGGCCGCGGACTACACGGTCAGCGTCGATTCCGCCGATATCGATGAGCTGCGCCGCGGCGCCAAGGCGGGTGCCAGCTATATGCTGAGCCTGACCGAAAAAACGCTGCATCTGGCCGAAGAGGTGGCTGCCATCCCGGTCCTGATCCCCGCCCGTCATGGCGACCTCAATTCCCTGCTGCGCGCCATGGATGCCCTGGACCGGGCAAAGAAACCCTATCTCGCCGATCCGATCCTGGACCCGATCCATTTCGGCTTCACCGCCTCCCTCGGCCGTTACGCCGAGCTGCGCCGGCAGCGCCCCAAGGCCCAGATCCTCATGGGCACCGGCAATTTGACCGAGCTGACGGGGGCCGACAGCACCGGGGTGACGGCGATGCTCATGGGCATCGTCTCGGAGCTCGCCATCACCAATGTCCTGGTGGTGCAGGTGAGCCCGCATTGCCGGCGCGCCGTGGCCGAAACCGATTGGGCCCGGCGCATCATGCATGCCGCCCATGAGGCGGGAAGCCTGCCCATCGGCATCGCCCCGGCGCTGCTGACGGTCCATGACCGCAGGCCTTTTCCCGACAGCCCCGCCGATATCGACGAGCTGGCGGCGATGATCGGCGACGACAATTTCCGCATCGCCGTCGCCGAGGACGGCATCCACATCTACAACCGCAGGGGCCACCGGATCGCGATGGATCCTTTCCAGCTCTTCCCGCATCTGGGGGTGGAAAGCGACGGCAGCCATGCCTTCTATCTGGGCGCCGAGACGGCCAAGGCGGAGATCGCCTGGAAGCTCGGCAAGCGCTATGTCCAGGACCAGCCGCTGCGCTGGGGCGTGGCGGTCGAGGAGCCCGACGAGGATCTGCTGAAGCTGAAACGGGCCGGCACGACCCTGCCGCCGCGGCGCCGGAAGCGGAAGTCATGATTTGCGAAACGCCATGATCCGCGAAACAATCGTCACCACCCAGGCCCTGGACGGGAGCGTCCATATCGCGCCCATCGGGCTGATCGTCGAGCCCGGCGGTTTCGTGATCGCGCCCTTCCGGCCCTCCCAGACCCTGGAGAATCTGCGCGCCAATCCTTATGCCGTCGCCAATTACACCGATGACGTGCTGATCTTCGCCGGCTGCCTGACGGGCCGGCGCGACTGGCCGACCCGGCCGGCGGCCAAGATCCCCGGCGCCCATCTGGACGCGGCACTGGCCCATGCCGAGCTCGCCGTCCTGCGGGTGGAAGAGCATCCCGAGCGGCCGCGCTTCCACTGCCGGGTGGTGCATGAGGCGACCCATACGCCTTTTCGCGGCTTCAACCGCGCCCAGGCCGCCGTCGTCGAGGCCGCGATCCTGGTGAGCCGGCTCCATATGCTGCCGCCGGAGAAGATCGACCGCGAGATCGCCTATCTCACCATCGCCATCGAGAAGACCGCCGGTCCCAACGAGCGCCAGGCCTGGGACTGGCTGATGGAGCGGATCGCGGCCTTCAGGCAGGAGAAGCCCTCGTCCCCTCATTCCCGCGAAAGCGGGAATCCAGGGCCGTAGTCTTGGTGGTTGCCCTGGATTCCCGCTTTCGCGGGAATGAGGGAAGAATCTCAGAGACGCCCCACCAGCCCCGCGACAGCGGCGGCGGGCGCAGCGCGGGCGGCCCATTCGCGCAAGGCGTCATCGCCCTGCATGA
>DATHQQ010000257.1:0-2774 GCA_035482595.1 Verrucomicrobiia bacterium | reverse complement strand
CGTCGGTCAGCTTCCCCGCCAGCACACGGGCAAGCGAAAGCTTGCCGGTATGGGGCATGTGATAGGTCTTGAACACCTGGGCCACCGCATCCCCCGCCTCGGCCACCAGGCCCAGACGTGCCGCCGTGGCCTCCGGCCCCGGCACCTCATGGCGCAGCGCCTTCAACAGGCGGCGCACGCCATTGTCGCGCTCGGCGGAGCCGAAGAAGACGGGAACGATGAGGTCGGCGGCCAGATCCTTGCTCAGCTCCTGGTAGATCTCGTCCTTGGAGGGCACCGCATCCTCGAGCAGCTGCTCCAGCAGCTTGTCGTCATAATCCGCGAGGGATTCCAGCAGCTCGCGCCGCGCCTCCTGCTCCCGCGAGGCGACCTCCTCGGGCATCTTGATCAGCTCGGAGGCTTGACCCGGCTTGTAGCCATAGGCGCGCTCGCTGACGAGATCGACATAGCCGGTGACGATCTCCTCCCCCGTGCTGTCGGTGCTGCGCAAGGGCACCTCGCGCAACACCAGCGGACGGGAGGACACTGTCTGCAGCGCCGCCAAGACCTCGCGCACGCGATAATTCGCCGTGTCGATCTTGTTGACGAAAAGCATATGGGGGATCTTGCGATCGTCGAGGAACTTGAACAGCGGCGCCAGCATCAGCGCCTTGGCCGTCTCCGCCTCGCAGACGACGATCGCCGCATCGGCGGCCATCAGCGCGCTCTGCGCCTCCTGGGAAAGCTCCACCGAGCCCGGACAGTCGAGGAAGGTCCAGCGCTCGCCGAGGAACTCCGTCGAGGCGGCGCTCATCTCGACGCTCATCTTGCGGGCGCGGGCTTCCGCCGCGCTGTCGCCCACGGTATTGCCCTCGCGCGCCGAGCCCTTGCGGCCGACGGCGCCGGTGGCGAAGAGCAGGCTTTCGAGCAGCGTCGTCTTGCCGGTGAGATAGGGGCCGACGATGGCGGCGCAACGCGGCGCCGCCGGTGATCTTTCCGCCATAGCAACCTCCCATGACTCGGGTCTTGGGGGCGGTGCGCCGCCCTCCGGACGGTCGCAACCATGATTTCAACGCCGATGGGGGGATGGCAAGCGAAAACGATTGCCCCCCTCTTCACGGCCGACCCCGGCTAGCCTATATCGGCGGCGCGATGGACAGCTCCCGGCGGTAGCGATGAGGGCGAGGCATGCCGGCGATGGCCGCCGGCTGGGGGAAATCCTGGCGGAGCTTGCCGCCCGGCCGGCACCGGATCTCACGCTGGGCGAGTTGATCGAGAGCGTGGGCGATCGCGGCTACGGCCTGCTGATCGCCGCTTTGGCGCTGCCGAACGTGCTGCCGATCTATCTGCCCGGGCTTTCGGCCGTCTTCGGCCTGCCATTGGTCTTCGTGGCGCTCCAGCTCACCCTGGGCCGGCAGAGGCTCTGGCTGCCGCCCGCCCTCGGACGCCGCTCCATTGCCAGGGCCACCTTCGCCCGCATGGCCGGGGCGATCGCCCCCTGGCTCGCCCGCCTCGAGCGGGCGCTCCGGCCGCGCTGGCCCGAGTTCCTGGGGGCCACGTCGGAGCGGCTGGCGGGGCTGCTGGCGATCCTGCTGGGCCTGCTGCTGTCGCTGCCGATCCCGCTGACCAATATCCCGCTGGCGATCCCGCTGGTCCTGATCGGCCTTGGCCTCGCCGAGCGCGACGGGCTCGTGCTCGCCATTGGCCTCGCCCTGGGCGCTATTGTGGCCATCGCCGTGCTGGCGCTGACCGGCGCGCTGATCCTCGCCGCCCTGGCCTGGCTGGCCGCGCTGATTTGACGACGCGCGCGGGACCAACCCCTTTCGTCATCCCCGCGAAACCGGGGATCCAGGGCGAGCGACGGAGCCCTGGGCCCTGGATTCCCGCTTTCGCGAGAATGACGATAAGGAAGTCTGCGCGAGGCGCGCTACTTCAGCGCCTCGCAGGCGCGCTTGATTCGGATGCAGGCGTCTTTCAACGCCTCGGTGGAGGTGGCGTAGGAGATGCGAAAGAAGGGCGACTGGCCGAAGGCCGAGCCCTGCACCGCCGCCACGCCTTCGGCCTCCAGCAGATAGCCGACGAAATCATCGTCGCTGGCGATGGTCTTGCCCTGGGGCGTCTTGCGGCCGATGGCGCCGGCGCAGGAGGGATAGACGTAGAAGGCACCTTCCGGCGTGCTGCAGCTGAGGCCCGCCACCTGGTTCAGCATCGCCACCACCATGTCGCGGCGCTCGGCGAAGATCTTGTTGTGCTGGGCGATGAACCCCTGCGGGCCGGTTAGCGCCTCGACCGAAGCGGCCTGGCTGATAGAGCAGGCATTGGTCGTGCTCTGGGACTGGATCTTGGCCATGGCCTTGATCAGCGGCGCCGGGCCGCCGGCATAGCCAATGCGCCAGCCGGTCATGCAATAGGCCTTGCTGACGCCGTTCATCGTCAGGGTGCGCTCATAGAGCCGCGGCTCGACCCGGGCGATGGTGGCGAAGCTGAGCCCGTCATAGAGCAGATGCTCATACATGTCGTCGGTCAGGATCCAGATCTGCGGGTGGCGCAACAGCACCTCCGCCAGACCCTTCAGATCAGCCGCGGTATAGGCCGCCCCGGTCGGATTGTTCGGGCTGTTGATGATGAGCCATTTGGTCTTGGGCATGATCGCTGCCTCCAGATCCTCCGGGCGAAGCTTGAAGCGGTTGTTCTGCGGGCAGGTGACGAAGACCGGCGTGCCGCCGCAGAGCAGCGCGATATCGGGATAGCTGACCCAATAGGGCGCCGGTACGATGACCTCGTCCCCCGGCTCG
>DATHQQ010000256.1:0-8446 GCA_035482595.1 Verrucomicrobiia bacterium | reverse complement strand
CGCCTCGGCCAGATCGGCAAGACGCATCGCGGCGTTGCCTTGGCCGAAGTTGTGCGCCGCCGCCGCGGCTTCGCTGAGCGCGGCCGGATTGTCGAGCAGCATCGCCAGGTGCCGGGCCAGGCTCTCGGGCGAAGCATTCGCCTCGGGCATCAGCCATCCCGCGCCGGCGCCGGCAAAGGCGGCGGCATTGGCGGTCTGGTGATCGTCGGTGGCATGGGGATAGGGCAGCAGGATCGCCGGCCGTCCGGCGGCGGCGAGCTCGGCGACCGTCGAGGCGCCGCTGCGCGAGATGACGAGATGGGCGATGGCGAGCCGCTCGGCGACATCGGTGAAGAAATCGGCGAGCTCCGCCGGCTGGCCGAGGGCGGCATAGGCGCTGCGCACCTGCTCCAGATCCTCGGGCCGGCATTGCTGGGCGATGGCGATCCGCCGGCGCCGCTCCGCTGCCAGCGCTGCGAGCGCCGCGGGAATGAGCCGGGCGAAGACCCGGGCGCCCTGGCTGCCGCCCAGCACCAGCAGCCGAAGCGTGCCGTCCATGGCCGGATAGGGTTGCGCGCCGAGGGCGGCGATCGCCGGGCGCACGGGATTGCCGGTGAGGCGCGGCGTGGCCTTGCCCAGCGCTGCTGTCTCGGGGAAGGAGGTGGCGACGGCCCGGGCCTGAGCGGCCAGCATGCGGTTGGCCCGGCCGAGCACGGCATTCTGCTCATGCAGCAGGGTCGGGAGGCCGGCGCGCTGGGCGGCATAGACCGTCGGCACCGAGGCATAGCCGCCGAAGCCCACGACGAGGGCCGGGCGAAGACGGATCACGAGACGGCGCGCCTGGAGATAGCCCCGCAGGAGCTGCGCGATGCCCTGGGCGCGGCGCAGCAGGCTGCCGCCGGCAAGCCCCGCCGCCGTGATGCGGAAGACCTCGACCGCGGGCAAGCGATCGCCGAAGCCGCGGCCTCGGCGGTCGGTGACCAGGATCACGCGCCGGCCGCGGTCGACGAGGGCGCGGGCCAGCGCCTCCGCCGGAAACATATGGCCGCCGGTGCCCCCGGCGGCGAGCAGGATCGCCCCTGTGGTCTTGCTAGTGGCGGTCATGAGATCCCGCCCGGGCCGAAGCGCCGCCGCGATAGAGCCAGCAGCATGCCCATGGCCAGTGCCAGAGCGAGCAGCGAGGAGCCGCCATAGCTGATGAAGGGCAGCGTCATGCCCTTGGTCGGCATCAGATGCAGGCTCGAGGCCATGTTGATGACCGCCTGCAGGCCGAAATCGGTGATCAGCCCCGCGGCCGCCAGCATGACGAAGAGGTTCGTCTCCTTGAACAGCCGGCCATAGCCGCGCAGCACGACGAAGGTGAACAGCGCGACGATGAGCAGGCAGGCGATGAGACCGAATTCCTCGCCGGCGACGGCGAAGACGAAATCGGAATGGGCATCGGGCAGCACCTGCTTCACCGTGCCTTCGCCGGGACCGCGGCCCCAGAGCCCGCCATTGACGAAGGCCTCCAGCGCGCGATCGACCTGATAGCTGTCGCCGGTGGCGGGATCGAGAAATCCGTCGATGCGGGTGGCAACATGGGGGAAGAGGTAATAGGCCCCCACCACGCCGCCGGCGCCCGCCAGCGCGAAGGCGCCGACCCAGAGCAGCGGCAGCCCCGCCAGCACGAATTGCGCGAACCAGGTGACCGAGACGACGAAGGTCATGCCGAAGTCAGGCTGGCTCATCAGCAGGCCGACGATGACGAGATAGAGCAGGATGGAGATGATATTGCCGGGCAGGCGGCGTTGGCCGTGCTGCTCGGCGAAGAGCCAGGCGGCGGTGACGGCGAAGCAGGGCTTGAGGAATTCCGAGGGCTGCAGCGAGAGGCCGGCCAGATCGACCCAGCGCCGGGCACCCTTGATCTCCTGGCCGGCGAAGAGGGTGACGGCGGTGAGCGCCAGCGCGATCAGAAGTCCGATCATTGCGACCCGCCGGATTCCCAGCGGACCGCAGAGGGAGACCCCGAGCATGATCAGAATTGCCGGCCCCAGCAGCGCGAAATGGTGGCGCACGAGATAGAAGCTGTCGAGCTTGAGGCGCAGCGCCACCGCCGGGCTGGCGGCCAGCACCAGCAGGGCGCCGATGAAGATGAGGGCGGCAAGGGCGGCGAGCGTCCAGCGGTCGACGGTCCACCACCAGAGCCCCAGCACGCTGCGGTCGGCGCGGGAGAAATTGCTCATTCCGCCCTCCGCGACGGCTGGCTCGAAGACTCCACGAGGCTGCGGAAGCGATTGCCCCGCTCCTCGAAGCCGGAGAATTGGTCGAAGGAGGCCGCGGCGGGCGAGAGCAGGACCACCGCCCCCGGCCGCTGCTCGGCCGCGGCATCGCCGACCGCCGCCGTCACGGCGCGATCCAGCGTTCCGCATTGCCGCGTGGCGACGCCATGGGCTTGCAGCCGGCGCTCGAAATCCGCCGCCGCCTCGCCGATCAGATAGGCCCGCGCGATGCGGGGAAAATAAGGCTCGAGCCCGTCGAGCCCCGTCTCCTTGGGCCGCCCGCCGAGGATCCAATAGATGGGGTCGTAGCAGGCCAGCGCCTTGGCCGTGGCGTCGGCATTGGTCGCCTTGCTGTCGTTGACGAAGCGGATGCCGTTGCGCTCGGCGATCAGCTCCTGGCGATGGGCGAGGCCCGGATAGGTCTCGATCCCGGCGATGATCTCGCTCTCCGGAAGGCCGAGGGCGCGGGCGGTGGCATAGGCAGCCGCGGCGTTCTGCCAGTTATGCGGGCCGGGAAGGGCGGCGGCGCGGCCGAGATCCATCACCTCGCGCCCGCTCTCGTCGCGCAGGATGGCGTCCTGCACGGTGATGGCGTTCGGCACGGCGCGATCGACGGCGAGAGTTGCGACATGCTGCCCGCGCAGAGAGTCGTGAATACGCCGGCTGGGCTCGTCGTCGATGCCGATGACCGCCCAATCGTCCTTCTTCTGGTGCTGGAAGATCCGGGCCTTGGCGGCGGCATAGCCCGCCATGCCGCCATGGCGGTCGAGGTGATCCGGGGTGATGTTGAGCAGCACGCCGATGTCGAAGCGCGCGCTCGGCACCAGCTCGAGCTGGTAGGAGGACATCTCGAGGACATAGGTGCCCTCTTCCGCGAGCGGCGCCAAAGCGAGAGCCGGCGTGCCGAGATTGGCGCCGACCTCGATCCGCCTTCCAGCGCGCGCCAGAAGATGGCCGATCAGGGCGGTGGTGGTGGATTTGCCGTTGGTGCCGGTGATGCCGAGGTAGCGGGCGCGCGGCTGGGCGCGGAACAGCAGCTCGACCTCGCCAATCACCGGGCAGCCGGCTGCTTCGGCCCTGGCCGCCACCGGATGGGGCTTGGGAAAGCGAAAGGGGATGCCGGGGCTCAGCACCAGCGCTGAGGGACGCGTCCAGTCGCAGGCGTAAAGATCGGTGGTCGGAAGCGCGGTCCGTTTGGCCGCGTCATCGTCCCAGGCCCAGACCTCGGCCCCGCTGGCGGCCAGCGCGCGGGCCGCCGTCAGCCCCGATTTGCCGAGGCCGAGCACCGCGACGGGACGGCCGGATTCATGAGGGATGCGGATCATCGCTCGCTCCCTCAGCGCAGCTTCAGCGAGGCGAGGCCCGCCAGGGCCAGGATCGCCGCGATGATCCAGAAGCGGATGACGATGGTCGGTTCGGCCCAGCCCTTCTTCTCGAAATGATGATGCAGCGGGGCCATGCGGAAGACGCGCCGGCCCGTCAGCTTGAAGGAGCCGACCTGGACGATGACCGAGACCGTCTCCAGCACGAAGAGCCCGCCGACGATAGCCAGTACCAGCTCGTTCTTGGCGACGACGCTGATGGCGCCCAGCGCGCCGCCGCTCGCCAGCGACCCGGTGTCACCCATGAAGACCATGGCGGGCGGCGCGTTGAACCAGAGGAAGCCCATGCCCGCGCCCACCAGCGCACCGCAGAGCACGGCCAGCTCGCCCGAGCCCGGGATGTAGTTGATCTGCAGATACGTCGCGAAGACCGAATTGCCGGCGAGATAGGCGATGAGGGCGAAGCAGCCGGCGGCCAGCATGATCGGACCGATGGCGAGCCCGTCGAGCCCGTCGGTCAAATTGACGGCATTGGAGGCGCCCACCATCACCACGGCCGCGAGCGGCAGATAGAACCAGCCGAGATGGAGCGGCACCTTGATGAAGGGAATGGCGAGGATGTCGCCCAGGGGGGCCGGCGTCAGACGCATGATGATGAAGGCGGCGAGGAAGCTGATGACGAACTGGCCAATGAGCTTGCGCCTTCCGGGCAGGCCCTTGCTGTTGCGCCGCGTGAGCTTCAGATAATCGTCGGCGAAGCCGATGGCCCCGAAGCCGACGGTGATGAAAAGCACGACCCAGACGAAGCCATTGCGCAGATCCGCCCAGAGCAGCGTGCTGAGCGTCACCGCGAGAAGGATCAGCACGCCGCCCATGGTGGGCGTACCCTTCTTGGTGATGAGATGGGATTCCGGCCCGTCGCTGCGGATCGGCTGGCCCTCGCGCTGCTTGCGCTTCAGCCAGCGGATGATCGGGGGCCCGAGGACGAAGCTGATGGCGAGCGCCGTCACGACCGCCCCGCCGCTGCGGAAGGTCAGGTAGCGGAACAGGTTGAAGATGATGGTCTCGCCGGCATAGGGCGCGAGGAGGTTATAGAGCATGGGCGCCCCCGCTCAGCGGCCGTTGGCCGCGCGGGTGCGCGGGCCAGCGGCCTGCTTCGCCTGCTCGTCCTGGCGCAGCAAGGCATCGATGATCGGCGCCATCTTCGTGCCGAGGGAGCCTTTGACCAGAACCACATCGCCCGGCCGCAGCGTGCCGAGCACGGCGGGGATGAGGGCCTGGGAATCGGCCGCCTGGGCGCCGCGCCGCGAGGCCGGCAGGGCGGCCTGCAGGAACTTCATCAGCGGCCCGCAGGTGAGCACGAGATCGATGCCGGCGGCGGCCACCGCGGGCGCCAGTTCGGCATGGAGTGCGGGGGCCTGCTCGCCCAGCTCGCGCATATCGCCCAGCACGGCGATGCGCCGGCCCTTCGGGCCCGGCTCGGCGCGGGCCAGCACGGCGAAGGCGGCCCGCATTGCCGCCGGGCTGGCGTTGTAGCTCTCGTCGATCAGCTCCAGCGTGCCGCCGGGGAGAGAGATCTGCCGGCGCTGGCCGCGGCCCTTGGGGGGGCTGAGCGCAGCGAGCGCACCGGCGGCGAGTCCGATATCGAGATCGAGGGCGGCCACCGCCCCCAGCACGCCCAGGCTGTTCTGCACCCAATGCCGCCCGGGCGCCCCCAGCCGGTAGTCGACGCGCCGGCCGAGGATCTCGACCCTGACCTCGCTGCTCATGGCCTCCAGCTTGCAATCGAGCAGGCGGATGGCGGCGCCGGCCTGCTCGCCGAATCCCAGGATGCGGGTGACGCCGTGCCGGCGGGCATGGGCTGCGAGACGTTCGAACTGGGCGTTGTCCTGATTCAGCACGGCGGTGCCATTCGGGCTCATGCCCTCGAAGATCTCCGCCTTGGCGTCGGCGATGGCCTCGATGGAATCGAAGAATTCGACATGGGCCGGCTCGATGGTGGTGATCACCGCCACATCGGGACGGACCATGCGGGAGAGGGGTCCCAGCTCGCCGGGATGATTCATGCCGAGCTCGAAGACGCCCAGCGCGGCGTCGCGCGGCAGGCGGGCGAGGCTCAGCGGCACGCCCCAATGATTGTTGAGGCTGCCTTCATTGGCATAGGTCTCGACCTGGGTCGACAGCGCGAGGCGAAGCGCTTCCTTGCTGCCGGTCTTGCCGACGCTGCCGGTGACGCCCACGAAGCGGGCACGGCTGCGCGCGCGGCCGGCGCGGCCCAGGCGGGTGAGGCCGGCGAGCGTATCCTCCACCAGCAGCAGCGGCGCATCGGTGGCCAGGCCCTGGGGCCGGCGATGGACGAGGGCGGCGACCGCCCCTCGCCCGAGCGCCGCGGCGATATAGTCATGGCCGTCGAAGCTCGGGCCCTCGAGTGCCACGAAGAGCTCGCCGGGCTTGATGCTGCGGCTGTCGATGGAGACGCCCAGGGCCTGCCAATCGCCGGGCCCCGTAAGGCGCCCGCCGGTGGCGGCGACGGCTTCGGCAGCAGTCCAGGCGGTGCTCATCGCACGGCCTCCGCCGCGGCGCGGGCTTCGGCGCTGTCGTCGAAGGGGTGGGTCCAGCCGGCGATGGTCTGCCCCGTCTCATGCCCCTTGCCGGCGATGACGAGGAGATCCTGAGGACCGAGCTCGGCCACGGCGCGGCGGATCGCGGCGCGGCGGTCGCCGATCTCGAGCGCATCCGGGGCGCCGGCCAGGACCTCGCGGCGGATTGCCGCCGGATCCTCGCTGCGCGGATTGTCGTCGGTGACGATGATGCGATCGGCCAGCCGCGTGGCGACCTCGCCCATCAGCGGGCGCTTGCCCCGATCGCGATCGCCGCCGCAGCCGAAGACGACAACGAGCCGGCCGCGGGCATGGGGACGAAGCGCGGTCAGCACCGCCTCCAGCGCGCCGGGCTTGTGGGAATAGTCGACATAGATCGGCGCGCCATTGGGATGCTGGGCCACGCGCTCGATGCGCCCATGCACGCCGGCGAGGCGCGGCACCACGCTAAGCACCCGGTCCACCGCCTCGCCGCAGGCAATGGCGAGGCCGAGGGCGGCCAGGAGATTGTCGGCCTGGAAGGCGCCGGCGACGGGAAAGAACAGGCTTTCGCGGCGGCCGAAGGCCTCGATAACCAGGCGCTGGCCCTCGGCCTCGGGCTGCTGCTCCGCCAGCCTCAGATCGCCGCTCTGCCGGCCGAAGGTGATCAGGTGATGGCCATGCCCGGTGCTGGCCGCGGCGAGCTGGGCGAACTCCGGCGCGTCGCGGTTGAGCACGGCCACGCTTCCGGATGCCATCACCTCGGCGAAGAGGCGCTGCTTGCTGGCGAGATAGGCGGCCATGGTCCCGTGATAGTCGAGATGGTCGCGGCTGAGATTGGTGAAGGCGGATGCTGCGATTTTCACCCCGTCGAGGCGGAACTGATCGAGGCCGTGGGAGGAGGCCTCCATGGCGAGGTGATCGATGCCCGAATCGGCGAGGCCCGCGAGACGCCGGTGGAGATCGATCGGATCCAGGGTGGTGAGGGAGAGATATTCGCTTCCCGCTGGTGCGACGAGGCCCAGCGTGCCGAGGCTCGCGGCCCGCCGGCCGAGCAGCCGCCAGATCTGGCGCGTGAACTCGGCGGTGGAGGTCTTGCCGCTGGTGCCGGTGACCGCTGCGACGATACGCGGCTGGCGGGCAAAGAAGCGCGCCGCCATCAGGGCCAGGCGGCGGCGCGGATTGGCATCGGCGACCAGCGCAATGCCGGGCGGCAGCTCTGTGCCGGCGGGCGCCAGCACGGCGACGGCGCCCTTGGCGGCGGCTTCGGCGATAAATCCGCGGCCGTCGGCCTTGCTTCCCGGCAAGGCAGCGAAGAGGAAGCCGGGCTCGATCTTGCGCGAATCGGCGGAGAGTCCGCGGATCTCGATCTCGCTCCCCGTCGGCAAGCCACCCGTCGCAACACCTGTCGTCACGCCTTGGCCCTCCATGGGCCCACGCAAGAGTTCACTCAGCCGCATTCGTGACGCTAACCTGCGTCAGCAGCGCGTTCTGCGCCTCCGGCGAATCCTTCGGGATGGGCGGGAGACCGAGCATCGGCGCCATCCGCTGCACGATGCGGCTCACCACCGGGGCCGCGACCCAGCCGCCCGTGGCAAAGCCGTAGGAATGGGCGTTCGGCTTCGGCTCATCCACCATGACGAAAACCACATAGCGCGGCGTGCTCATGGGGAAGGCGCCGACGAAGGAGGCCAGGCGCGCATTCGCTTCGTAGCCGCGCCCTTTCTGCTTCTGCGCCGTGCCGGTCTTGCCGCCGACCAGATAGCCCGGCGCGTCGGCCGATTTGCCGGTGCCGGCCTGGACCACCAGACGCAATAGCTCACGCATCTTGTCGGAGGTATTGGACGAAATGACGCGCTGGCCGTCGCTCACCTCCTCGGGCGAGCGCTTGATCAAGGTCGCAGGTCGGATCAGCCCGCCATTGACCATGGCTGCCACGGCGGAGACGACATGCACCGCGCTGACGGCGATGCCCTGGCCGAAGGCGATGGTCATGCTGTTGATGGGCCGCCAATCGGCCGGGTATTGCGGCTTGCCGAGCTCCGGCAGCTCGAGGCTGACGGGGCGCAGCATGCCGAACTTGGCCATGAAGGCCTTCTGGATGTCGATGCCGACGACCATCGCCATCCGGGCCGCGCCGATGTTGGAGGAATACATGAACACTTCGGGCACCGAGAGGGCGCGGTTCATATGCTCGAAGTCGTGGATCGTGAAGCGGCCGATCTGGATGTTATGAGCGGCATCGAAGGTGTCGGTCATCTTGATCTTGCCGCTGTCCAGCGCCATGGCCGTGTTCAGGATCTTG
>DATHQQ010000255.1:0-4202 GCA_035482595.1 Verrucomicrobiia bacterium | reverse complement strand
TCACCATCGGCGCGCTTTCGAAGCGCACCGGGGTCAATATCGAGACCATCCGCTTCTACGAACGTGTTGGCATCCTGCCAAAGGCCCCGCGCAGCGCAGGCGGCCATCGCATCTACAATCAGGGCCACTTGATGCGCCTTGGCTTTGTCCGCCGTAGCCGAGAGCTTGGATTTTCACTCGACGAGGTGCGCGGATTGCTACAACTCGTTGATGGAGGCCGTTACACCTGTGCCGAGGTCAAGGCGGTCACGCTTGACCACCTTGCGGACATCCGTCGCAAGATCGCCGACCTTCGGCGCCTCGAGCAGACCCTGGCGGAGGTAGCCGGCAAATGCAGGGGCGGCAAGGTACCGGATTGCCCGGTGATTGAGGCGCTCTTCGATTCCCAGCGCTGATTGTGCCGCGGCTCACCCACAGCCGCTCCATCGAGGCGCAGGATCGCCCAGGTCAATATCCGCGGAAGGGTATGACGACCTGTAGACCAAATGACGGAGGCGCGTAGTACACGGGTGGTGGCGGTGGATAGTAGTAGGTCGGTGGCGGTGGAGCGTAATAGACCGGCGGGGGTGGTGCGTAGTAAGTCGAGCCTCCATAGATATAGACGCCCCTTCCGCCGTTCCAGCCACCCTGATCGTCACCTTGCTCATCGCCGCCACCGTACCAACCCCGATGCTCTCCATCATCGTCGGCAGCAGCAGGCTTCAGCATTATCGTCACGGCCGCAGCAACCAGGATGGCCGCCAGAGCACCCCGAGTGATCCGATGGCCGAGATGACCAAATTGAACCATATCCGCCCCTCCACCCCTGACCGTCGAATGTTTCAATGGCCAGGACGCGTTTTCCACTGCCCAGGATATAAGCAGACAGCCTGAACCTACTTCATGGCAAAAACCGGGCAGGTTTTGCGGATATCCTGGTTCAAAAGGGTCAGGGCGGTTGGACTTCGCTAAGTCGGTGATTTAATTGGTGCCCCTGAGGCGCGACGCCTTGGCGGGTCATTTCAGTCGGGCGACGGGCGTCAGCCCCGGGGAGTTTCGCCGCGGCTTGCAGTGACTGCGATCACGGTCCGAGTGGGAAAGCCCGCCGGGTCCTGGACGCGGGTGCAATCGCTGTAGAAGAG
Source organism: Verrucomicrobiia bacterium (assembly GCA_035482595.1). Taxonomy (GTDB): domain Bacteria; phylum Pseudomonadota; class Alphaproteobacteria; order Dongiales; family Dongiaceae; genus DASXQK01. Next base: position 3,081 of record DATHQQ010000255.1, on the reverse strand, counting down.
CCGCCGGTCCGAAGCGAAGAGGGCCAAGACGCTGTTCTGACGGACGGCGAATGTCGGGTGGGCCGTGGGCTCACCGGAAGGGCCTCCGCTAGGGTCGACCCGAGATCGCCAGTGGTAAGCCGATCTGCCAGCACTTCGGAGTTTTCGCCCGGCGTATATCCAACCATCAACGCTTGCAAGGCCGCGGGGCTGAGGCCAGGCGGAGCGCCTTTGTCCTGAATCGCGACCGATGCGCCCGAGCCGGCGGCCGTGGCGTGAGCGCTGGCATGGAAATCTCCGGACCTGGGCCTACCCCCAACGGTCGGAGCTTGGGTGACATCGATGCCGGCATTTGCTTCGAAGCGCGCATTGGCGGAGAAATCGGCCAGCGGCGCCGCCGCCATCGCCGTGGCTGCCAGCGGTGCCCCGAGATGAACGGTGCCGCCTGGTGCCGCGATCGCCACATCCGCAAAAGCCCCGCCCACGGCGGCGGAGCCATAGGGCCCCTTGCCCACCACCGGCGGACCCCCGGCGATCAGGTCATTCTCGGCGATGACGGTCGTGCCGGGGAGCCTGATGTCGCCATTTCCCGTGATCACCTGCAGCTGTGCCGCCGCCGTCTGGGAGAGATAGGACGTGGCGGCATTCCCGAGGTTGGCAAACTCGCCATGGCCCAGAGCCCGGTTGGCATCGGAGATGGAGCCGAAGGTAATGCCGTTGCTCTTGAGCGTGGCGCGAATCCCGATCGGACCGGTCACGGCGATCGAGCCGCCGTTGTGCGCCGTGCTCCCCGCCCGCAGCATCGCATGGGCGGCGGCGACCGTCAGCCCCTGGTTGAAGACGGTGCCGAAGGTCCCGGCGTGATAGGGATAGCCGGGGTTGAAGGCATTGGCCCCGACGTTGATCTTGCCGTCGACGAGGATCCTGCCCGCGGCGGAGCCGGCGATGATATCAAGGCTGCCGACAGCGAAGGCGCCGCCCGCCACCTTCCCCTGGGTGCCGATGGCCGAAGCGGTGATATTCGCATTGCCGGCGTCGATCTCGACATCCCCCTTGGTCGCATCGAGAGTGCCCAGCGCGACCGCCGTGATGTAGTTCATCGAATGATGGGTGTGGACGGTGGCAACCTCGTTCGCGTCGCCACGAATCCGGATGCTGGCGCCCTGGATCGACAAATTGGCCAAGGCATTGGCGGAATGGGCCGAGTCCACGTGATCCAGCGCCTGGACTTCAACTCCGCCGAGGAAGGAGGCGTTCCCGGTAACCGCCACCGCATGCAGGCTGGCAGCCGCGTCGATGAAATTGCCGAAGCCGCCGGTCGTTCGCGCATCGATCCTCGTCGGGCCGTCGACCAGGATGGTGCCGGCCGATAGATCGGCCAACGCCTTGGTCTCGATGCCGCGGGCGTAGCTGCCGGTAACGTTCGCCTCGACATCGAGGGTGCCGGCAATCTGGATCAGCGCCGCGGGCACGCCGCCCTTCGCGCTGCCGGCGATGTGAAGGGTAGCTGTCCCATCGAGGACATCCCCGCTATGGCCGGCGGCATCGGCCAGGACCTGCACATCGCCGTCGAGGACGACATCCTGGCCCACGAGATCGGCACCGGCGGCCGCGCGGGCGATGCGCGTCCCGTTGCTCAGGCCATGGGCCTCGACATCGATTCCAGCCGGGGCCGCGGCGCTGCCGATGGCAATATTACCGCCGCCGGCGATGAGGGCGAGATTGGCGCCGGCGTCTGCCGTGGCGCGGACCCCGCGCGCATCATGGGCGGAGCCCAGGATCCGAATTTCGCCGGCCGCGATATCGCCGCTCGCCGTGCCGGCGGCGACATCGGCCAGGGCCCGGGCATAGGCGCCGAGGCTGCCATTGTTCAGCGCATCGGCGGTGACCAGCATGTTCGCGAGGGTGACATCGCCCCGCTTAACCCCTGCATCGATGGCGAGATCGGCCGTGGCCTTGATCTGCCGATTACCGCTGGCGGCCTGCTGCGAGCCCAGCGCCGCGAGGTGAAGCGGGCCCGCGATCTTGACATCGCCGTCACCCGCCGCTGTCAGCCCGGCCTGAAGAACGGCGTTGACATCGGCGCGGCCGCCGCCATTGCTGGCAATGGCATTGGCCAGCAGCGCCATCGACCCGGCGATGTCGATGTTGCCCCCTGCCCGGACCGAGAAATCGGCGCGGCCGGCGGGCGAATGACCTTTCGCGGCGCCCAGAAGGGTGATGTCCGTCAGCAGATCGTCATGTCCGGCGTTGATATTGACGATGGCATGGGCCGAGGGCACACCGGCGCCGCTCCCATGGGCCTCGACATCAATGAGGCCGGTCGCATTGATATCCCCACCGGCCTGGGCCGAGAACAGGGCATGCACCCTATAGCCGCCGGACCTGACCGTGACGTCGTCGAGATAGATGTCGCCGGCGGTCGCCTTCAACACGATGTCCCCCGCCTGGGTGACCCCGGTGCCGCCGACAACGCTCAGGCGATGACCGGGGTCGCCGATGCTCTCGCCGGCATTGAGATGCACGAAACCTTTCTGCGTCCGGATCTCATAGGTCTTGGCGTCGAAGAGAATGTTGCTCCCGGCGCCGATGGTGAGGTTGCCGTTGCCGCCATGCAGCACATGGGTGCTGCCGACGGCGTTGAACAGGATGTTGTGACTCGCCTCGATGTCGACGGCGACATAGTGGTTCAGTTGATTGCCGATGAAGTTCTCGCTCACCGTCCCGGCGCCGATATGATTGAAGCCATTGGCGGCGGTGATGGTGACGTTAAAAGGATCGATGATCAGCGAGCCGCCGGCGCCGGGATCGATATTGCCGGAGAGCAGCACGTCATGGCCGCTGACCTCGATCTGGCCGCCCTGGCCGCCGCCATTCCCGCCAGCCGCGGTCATGACGGCTTTGCGGTTGATGTTGTCCGCCCCCACGGCCTTGGTGATGATCTGGCCGCCGGCGCCGGAGCCCGCGCCGGCCGCGTTCACCTGCCCGCTGAGGTTGATGTCGCCCTCGGAGGTGATCAGCACCGAGCCGCCCTTGCCGTTCGGCGCAAAGGCGCTGGCGTCCACCACCCCGCTCATGTTCACGGCCGCGTTCACGACCTGG
>DATHQQ010000254.1:0-2168 GCA_035482595.1 Verrucomicrobiia bacterium | reverse complement strand
GTTAGGCGATGGTCGAGATGCGTGATCCTCTCTTCCCTGTCGTCATTCCCGCGAAAGCGGGAATCCAGGGCCGCAAGATCCGTCGCTCGCCCTGGATTCCCGCCTTCGCGGGATTGACGAAAGGAAGGAAGCAGCGTGAGGAACGACATCAAGCCGATCGGCAAGAAGAACCCGAATCTGCCGTTTCATCCGGCGGTGCGGGCGGGGGATTTCATCTTCGTCTCGGGCCAGGTGGCCAAGGACGAGAACGGCAATATGTGCAGCGGGAATATCGAGGAAGAGACGCGCTGGACCATCGAATCCATCCGCCGCATCCTGGTGCTGGACGGTGCCGATCTGTCGGATGTCGTCAAGGTGACCGTCTATCTCGAGGACGCGCGCAATTTCGGCCGCTACAACAGGATCTTCGCGGAGTATTTTCCGGAGGGGCGGGTCTCCCGGACCACGGTCGAGGCCCGCGCCGTGATCGAGTGCAAGATCGAGATGGACGCGGTCGCCTATAAGCCGAAGCTTCGAGATTCGTGACAATGGTGGCGCCCAAGGGCGCCCCGATAGGGAGGGATTGAGATGCTGAGAGTCCTGGGACGCGGCACTTCAGGCAATGTGCAGAAGGTGGTCTGGCTGCTCGAGGAACTGGGCACGCCCTATAAGCGGGAAGACTATGGCCGCCAGTTCAACAACACCCAGGACCCCGCCTATCTCACCATGAATCCCAACGGCAAGGTGCCGACCCTGGTCGATGGCGAGGAGGTGGTCTGGGAATCGAACACGATCCTGCGCTATCTCGCGAACAAGCTCGACGCCACCAAGCTCTATCCACCCGAGCCGCTCGACCGCAGCCAAGTCGAGCGCTGGATGGATTGGCAGCTGGCCTCGCTGAACGGGCCCTATCTCGGGGTCTTCAAGGAGGCAAAGAAGCCCGCGGCCGAGCGGGCGGCGAGCTGGGCAGGCGATTCCAAGGAACTGACGGCGCAGCTCGAGATCCTGGAAAAGGGCACGGACGGCAAGCCCTGGCTCGCCGGCGCCGGGATCACCTTGGCCGATATCTGCCTCGGTCCCATCATTCATCGCTGCCTGGATTTCCCCATCGAGCTGCCCGCACTCCCCGGCATCCGGGCCTGGCGGGACAAGATTGCCCAGCGCCCGGCCTTCAAGAAGGCGACGGGCTGAGGCGAAGCGGGGAGGGCAGGGGCAGCGCATGACGAAGGCAGCGGTCATCGGCCTGGGCACCATGGGGCCCGGCATCGCGGCGACACTGGCACGGGCGGGGCTGACGGTCACGGCCTTCGACGCCGATGCCGGGCAGCGTGCCAAGGCGCCGAAGGGCTTCGAGATCGCGGCCGGGGTGCTGACCCGGCTCGGCTTGGCCGACCGCACCGCCGGCGCGATTGCCGTCATGGACAGCCTCGCGGCTTGTGTCGCCGGGGCCGATCTCGTCGTCGAGACCGTGCCCGAGAAACTCGAGCTCAAGATCGAGGTCTTCCGCCAGATCGAGGCCGTCGTCGAGCCTGATTGCGTGCTGGCCTCCGATACCTCCGGCATTCCCATCACCAGGATCCAGGAGGGCCTTGCGGTGCCGGGCCGGGTCGTGGGCATGCATTGGTCCAATCCGCCTCATATCATTCCGATGATCGAGGTGATCGCCGGCGAGAAGACCTCGCCCGAAGTGGTGCGCTGGATGGTGGAGACGGTGAAGCTGACCGGCCATCTGCCCGTGGTCATCAAGAAGGACGTGCCCGGCTTCGTGGAGAATCGCGTGCTCTATGCGGTGATGCGCGAGTGCATCGATCTGGTCGAGAAAGGCGTCATCGATCCCGAGGGGCTCGACACCTGCGTCTCCTGGGGCATCGGCTACAAGCTCGCGGTGGTTGGGCCCATGGCGCTTCTCGACATGGCCGGGCTCGATATCTATCAGGCAGTCGCCAGCTATCTGAACAGGGAGCTCTCGGATCGCGACGATGTCGCCGGCTATGTGACCGAGCGCACCGCCAAGAAGAAGCTCGGCATCAAGACCGGTGAGGGGATCTTCGGCTATACGCCCGAGCGGGTCAGCGAGCTGCAGGCCGAGCGGGCGCGAAAGCTGATTGCGGTCCGCAAGGCCCTGCAGAGCTGAGCGGGGTTTGAGGGAGGAGAGACGAGCGAAGAACGAAGCCGGCGGGACTGAGCGT
>DATHQQ010000253.1:0-10717 GCA_035482595.1 Verrucomicrobiia bacterium | reverse complement strand
GGGGGTGGCGGTGCCACCGCGGATGATGCTTTGACGGAGGAACATGTTGTTGCTCATCGAACTGGGCCCGCCTGCGATCACTTCGGCGATTTTTCGCGCCAGATATGGCTGACGTGCTACGGGGACGACCGGCACCAGGCTGTCGACAAGGGTCACCACAGCGGTTTGGATGTCTCCGTGCCCGCGGAGAAAGGAATCCCCCATCATGTCCCCCGACCCGATGCTTGAAGCCGCCCCGCGAAGAGTCGCTTGATACTAATCCGGCAACGCAGATTACATCTGCGGGCTTCGAAGATATAGAAGCCTGCAAACTGATCTTTGGCTCACGCGTTCAGACAGCGTTGAGGTAGTGAGGCGGACCGGGACAGTCTCCGTCCCGATCATAGAATTACACTCTATACGCAAAAAGCATATTCGTCAATAAGACGCGACAGGAAACCCGATCTGGCCGGCGAAGGGAGCTAGCGGAGGTTGTTCATCGTCTTGTCGATGAACCGAAAGGTAGCGTCCAGGGCTTCCAGATTGGCTTCGCGCGTTTGTTCGGGGGTTTTCCCGATGAAACCATGATCGACATCCGGAATGACGATGACCTCGTGCGGAACGCCGGCTGCCTTCAGCTTCTCCGCCATTTCGAGCGTCTGGTGGTAAGGCACGGTCTTGTCCTCGGCGCCGACGATCAGCAGCATCGGCGGGTCCTGCGCATTGACGTAGCTGACCGCACTCGCCGCAGCGATCTGTCCGCCTTTGCACTCGCTCGCAAAGCAACCGAGCATTAGATACTCCGGCGAGTCCCGGACGCTGCGCCACGACCCATTTTCCTCTCGTGCCTGGCTTGCCATCGTGGCGATATCGAACACGCCGTACCAGGCTACCGCGCCCTGCACACAGTCGGAGATACTGTTGTCTTTCGTGACAGGCTCCAGGAGAGGTACGTGGCAACTGACGGCAGCGAGGCCGGCCAGGTTTCCTCCCGCCGATGCACCCCACGACATGGCGCGGGCGGGGTCGATCTCATAGTCGGACGCATGCGCACGCAACCAGCGGATCGCCGCCTTCACGTCGCGGATAGCGGCCGGGAAAACTGCTTCGCCGCTCAAGCGATATGCGACAGAGGCCACAACATATCCTCGGGCTGACAGAGAAGCCAAAACGCCGGGAAAATCGGCGAAAGGCTCGTTGTGGCGTGGGTCGCCGACCAGGAATGCGCCGCCATGGATGAATATGACCAAGGGAAAGCCCTGTGCCGGGCGCCGGACCGTCTTCGGCGGCAGATAGAGGTCGAGCGTCAGCGCCCGATAGCCTGGAGGCTCCCGATAGACGAGGCCCGGCTTACCCCTCACACCATTCGGAAAGGTAACGTCCTGGGCAGGATAGCTATCCTCCTGACCCGTCCGCATGGCCATCTTCGGCGTGGGCATGGGAACTTCGGCGGCGAGCGCCGAGAAGGAAACCGCGAAGGCGGCAAGCGTGGCGGCAAGCACTTGAATCATACGATCCTCTTTGCAGTTCCCGAACTGGCTCTCGCCTTGCGCAGGGTTCGTTTCTGAACGCGCTGCATCAGCCTAGGGTTTCCTCCCCATTTGGGGACAGCCTCAATGTCTTCAAGGTGTCGTCCAAGGTCTTGCCAAAGACCTATCTTCCAAAGCACGTCTTGGCGGCAATTGTGGCTGCGCTTGCGCCTTGGGCTGTGGCGGCACGACGACCGGGACCGAGGACGGCTTACCGCCGCTTCGAATCCGCACTATCTTCCCTGGCCAGACAGGGTGGGGGATCATGGCGATATCTGCCTCGCATGCCGGGGCGCGGGAGACGCGCCTCCACGTTATCATGGCGGGCATCGTCGGAGGCCCCCAAGGACGGAGCTTCTAGCAATCGAATGATCGTTCTTTGGGTTTGCCTCTTCCTGGCCGGGGTCGCGGTCATCGTCTGGGGCGCCGAAACCTTTGCCGAGCATCTTGGAACCGCCTCCGTCCAGCTCGGAGTTTCAACCTTCGCGCTCGCGCTGCTGCTCGCCGGCGCCGAGCCGGAGGAGCTGGCCACCGTGATCGCTGCTGCCCTGAAGGGCGCTCCCGGCATCGCGCTCGGAGACGCCATCGGGGCCAATGTGGCGATTTGCCTTGTCGCGCTTGGCGTCGGGGCGATCGTGGCACCGCTTTCCTTCCACGGGGCCGTGATGCGCTACGCAGCCTTCGGATTGCCGATAGGCGCGGCCGCGGCATGGATCGCTTGGGATGGAGAGGTCACGCGCGGGCAGGGCGCACTCCTGGTCGGCCTCTATGTCCTTTACGTCGCGGTGATCTGGATCGTCGAGCGCCGTCCGCCGATGCTCGGCGAGGCAGGGGAGATCGAAGAGGCACGTGAAGAACTGGCCAAGGGCGGCAAGGCGCCAAGGCGCGTCGGGCGCGAACTCATGCTCGTGCTCGCAGGCGTCATCGCGATGGCGGTCGGCGGGTGGCTCCTCGTTGAGTCCGTCATGCGTGTCACCGGCATCGAGGCAACGCAAACGAAACTCGGCCTGACCCTCGTCGGGTTCGCGACGGCGTTCGAGCTGGTGGTCCTCGCCTGGTCGACCTCACGGCGTGGTGCTTCCGAGGCCGCGGTCGCGGGCGTCGTCGGCTCTTTCGCCTACAACATGACGATGACGCTTGGCGCCGGTGCCCTTGTGCACCCGTTGGAGATCGGCGATTCCTCGCTGCTTCGCGGCCCTTTGCTTCTGATGCTCGGGGCTTTGGCTCTTCCCATCTTGCTGGCACTGCCGTCCGGATACCTGTCGCGGCGGTCGGGGGCAATGCTGTTGACAGCGTATATGGGCTTTGTGGCTTTCGTATTGCTTACATGAGGGCTCCAAAGTTTCACGGAAGGGACTCTCGGATCTTTCCCTCCTGAGCTCACCCCGGCTTGACCGGCTTGTCGACGGCACCACCGCTCTCGGCCCATTCCTTGAACGCGCCGAGGTTGTAGACGCGCTCGTAGCCCATGTCCTTCAGCATCTTGCCGCTCAGCGCCGAACGGCCGCCCGAGGCGCAGTAGAGGATGAGCGTCTTGTCCTTGGCGAAATTCTTGTCGTGGTAGGGCGATTCCGGGTCGGCGCGGAACTCGAGCATGCCGCGTGAGACATTGATGGCGCCCGCCACCTTGCCGCTCTGCTCCACCTCGGGGGCATCGCGCACGTCGACGATCAGCGTGTTCGGCTTGCCGATCATCTCCCGGGCCTCGGCCTGCGTGAGCCGCGGCACCGCGGCGTTGGCCGCCTCCAGCAGCTGTTTGACGGTCGTAGCCATTTCCTCTTCCTTCCCTATGCTTTTTGCCCGGCGAGCGAAGCCATGACGACATCGGATTCTAGAATTTCCACGGGTCGGGCGCCAGATAGGGAAGCGGTAAGCCGCGCGAACTCTCAGGCAAGAGCCGGCGGCGCCCCATAGACAGTCTCATTCACCTTGGGATCGCCTTGAATGCCGGGCTCGTTCTCATAGACGAAGATCGACATGATCCGCTGTCTCGACCCGACCACGGGCGTGACGCGATGCACGGAGTTGCAGCCGCGGAAGATTACCATCGCGCGGGGCTCGCGTGGCACCCGGATGACGCGCGAGCTGCCGCCGCGCAGCACGCTCCCCACCTCGGCAAATCTCGGATCCTCATCCGAGCGTATGTCGGGGACGATCTCGAATTCGCCCCCGGATTCGGCCGCCTGGAGCATGAGGGTGAGGGTGAAGGCGTTCCAGGAATCGAAATGCCAGGCGGATTGGTCGCCCTCGCTGTAGCAGTTCACGTTCACGGGCTGGTACTTGTCCTCGTTCTGGTAGAGGGCCGCCGCCCCCACGATATCGGCGACGAAGGCGATCATGCCGGGCCAATTGTAGAGACCCTTGAGCAGGGAGGTTTCCGGCAGTAAGTGGTTCCCGATCATCGAATAGGAGGCGTCGAGGAAGATGTTCTTGGGATGGTCGGCCGGCAAGGCGGGGTCCGGCTGGCGGTAGAGATAGCAATTTCGCCGCGATCTGTTCCGGTAGGCCGAGGCCCTGACGCCATCGACTTCCCGCAGCATGGCCGACAAGGCGGCCGGGGTTATGAAATCCGGCAGGACGCAATATTGCTGCCCGTCGAGGTCGCTGCGAAGCCTTTGGACGATGGCCGCGCGATCCGGATTCGCTTTGTCCTGGATGGGGTAGCGCTTCAGATTCACGACGAAAGCCGCATCGAATCCGTCTGGACTCATCTCGCTTCCCCTTCGCTCAGCAACGCCGCCGGGCCGCATGTCAGGCACGACGATACAAAAAGTCGGACGGACGTTCAACAAAGTTCTTTTGACATGTCCGGCGATCTTTGCGGGTGCGGCGCGGCGATGCTAGAAAAGCGGACAATTGTCCGGCATTTGACCGGAGAGCAGAGGGCGGTGCAGATCCCGTGGACAAGACCAGCAGGCCGGTGCGGCCCCATACCCAGCCCGAGATCAATGAGTATCGCCGCCAGCTCTTGATCGAGGGGACGATCAAGTCGATGGCGGAACGGGGCGTCGGGGGCACGACTGTGCGGTCGATCTGTGCCGATGCCGGCAGCTCTCGCGGCCTGATCGGGCATTACTACGCCAGCAAGGAGGAACTCGTCGCCGAGGCGTTCCGGCAGCTGTTCACCCGGGTGTCGCGTTCCGTGCTGGAGGGCCAGGCGCGGGTCGGTGGAACGGCGAGCGACCGCCTGAGAGCCATTCCGAGACTCGTCTTCTCACCCCCCGTCTTTACCGAATTCAACCGGCACGCCTTCCTGGCGTTCTGGCACGAAATCCGCTTCAACCCCGCCGTGAGGGAAGCCAATCGCGAGCTGTATCTCGACTACACCAGACGCACCCAGGCTCTCTTCGGGCAAGCGGCGGTCGAATGCAAGGCGGATATCGATCATCGCAGCGCGGCCATAGGCCTGATCGCCCTGATCGATGGCCTCTGGCTGGAGCTGACGATCGATGACAAGGCCGTGTCGGTCGGCAAGGCGATTGATTTGTGCCTGCACCACATCGATCAGCAGCTCGGGCTCCTCGGCGGCGCGAGAAAGGGGCGGCGGCGCGGGGGAAAGCGGGCATGACCTTCTCCGGGGGTCGACCGGGCGGCCTTTTGCGCGAGATGCCCAATCATGCCAAGATCAAAGACATATCCGGGAGACGAGCTGGGAAATGCGATATCTGATCACGCTCTTGCCGCTGCTCTGCGCCTCGGCGCTGCTGCTTGGCGCCTGCACCGAGTACAACGCCACTCATGGGCTGACCTGCGCGCCGGCGTATTCACCCGGGACGGCGGCTTACAAGGCGTGCCTCCTGCGCAATGGCGATGGCGCCTACGGGGACTACGACAGCTAGGCGTGGCGTCGGCCCGGAGCGTCAGCCGACCGGCGGGCCGAACATCATCTCGTTGAAGCTCGGCTTCGACAGGACGCGGTTGATTCGTTGGTGGGTGCCGCCGACGAAGGGCACCAGGCCGTAGCTCGGCCGGTCGTTTACCCATCCCGAGGCGCAGAGGCTCACCTGCGGACCCCAGCTGCCGATGATGATCGGAAGCTCGTAGATGAGCTCCATCAGCTCGGGCAGGATTCGCGCGCTGCAGAGATAGGCCTTCTGATAGCCGACCAGGAACATGACCAGCTTTTCCCGATTGCGCGCGAGCCAGTAGTAGAGGGCCTCGGTGACGCAAGGGGAGGCCGCGGTGAAGACGTCGTCCACCGCCAGTATGCCGCGCTCGTTGATGAGCTCGGCGCAGAGATCGAGATCGCTCACCACCGCTTCGAAGGAATGCTCGCCGTCGATGTGCAGGAATCGGGCGCTGTCGCGATGACGGGCCAAGGCATCGCGCCGGCGCATCGCGAGGGAGTCGCCGGGGTAGAACACAAGGGAATCCGCCGGCAGCGCCTTGCCCTTGGCGACATTGTCCAGAAACCGCTCCTGGGACTTGTTCAGCTCGACCAAAATCAGCCGCTCGTCATCCCGGCGATGCTGGTTGAGAAGGCCGGCGCCATTGCCGAACCAGACGCCGATCTCCAGGAGATCGCCCCTGATGCCGCGGGATTCCTGCCATTCCAGCAAAAGGCTGCAGACCGCGGCGCAGACGGGATGCATGCCCCCGCCCGGCGCGGGATTGGCATAGAGGGTCTGATACTTCTGGAATTGCGCCTTGGCTCGTTGGACGTTGATCTTCACCAGCAGCTCCCGAGTGTTGCAGCAAAACGGTCGAGACGGCCCCTCGGCCATTAGATCGCTTCCGCCGGCTAGGTGCAATTCGGCTTCGGGGGGTTGGTGCGCCAGCAGGCATTCGGGCTCAAGGGCGCGTCGCCATACCAGTTGTAGGCTCTGTTGAAGTGAGGCGGGTGAGAGGCGGGCGGGGGCGAACCGGAATCCGCGCAGCCGGCCGCCGCCACACAGAGCAGGGCGAGAGCGAGCAGGGGCGGCGTCCCCAGAAATCGCCGGGGGAGCCCCTGGGGCGGCAGGAAGCGCTTCATCCGAAGGCGTCCGATAGTGAACAGAGGCAGGGCGCAAGAAAGGCGTATCATTGGGTTCTTCGCGGCCGGTCACAGACCATCCGAGGGCCGATAGGGAAGGGAGGTGCCGTGGTCATCCGTGAGCTGACGCGACAGGCAAGCCTGGATTTCCTGGCGCGGATGAATTTCGGCCGGCTGGCCTGCGCCCAGGGCGCCCAGCCCTATGTGGTGCCGCTCCATTTCGTCTACGACCATAGCTACCTCTACTGCTTCTCGACGGTGGGGCAAAAGATCCAATGGATGCGCGCCAACCCCCGGGTCAGCCTCGAAGCGGATGAGATCGTGAGCTCGCAGCAGTGGGTGAGCGTCATCGTCACCGGCCGGTACGAGGAACTTCCCGATGGGCCCGAGTGGATCAGCGAGCGTGAGCTGGCGAGCGAGATCCTGCAGAAGAACGCCATGTGGTGGGAGCCCGGCTTCGCGAAGACGATCCTCCACGACAAGGAGCGGCCCCAGGAGCCGGTCTTCTATCGCATCCATGTGGCCGAAATCACCGGTCACCGCGCCACGCCTTGAACCGGGGCTATTGCCCCCGCCGGGGACCTCTTGGCGTTTGCTCCATGGGATGGCTCGGCTGGCCGGGCTTTTTCTTCCAGCCCTTCTCAACTTTGGGATCGGGCTTTTGCACATGGTCGCGCTGCGCCTGCTCCTGATGCGCCGCATGGGCGTGATCTTCGCGTTGGAAGTGCTTGGCATGGTCTTGGGTGCCCTTGGGAGTCTTGGCCATGGTTTCTCCAGAATCGCCGAGGTGCCACAGATGTGTAATGATAGGCAGGAACCGTAGCACTCCGCGGGAGAAGGCGGCGTGCAAAAAAGGGCAGCCGCGGCTGGCCCCGAGAGTTTCCCGGCCGGCTCGCCATCATCGACTTGGCCACGAACCCAGGATCAGGGATCCTTTCATATGACCCTCAAAACGATTCTGGTCGCCCTTGACGGGTCGAAGCATGCGGTCAGCGTCGCGGATGCCGCCGCGGATCTTGCGCTGCGCTGCGACGCCAAACTTCTGATCCTGCACGTCGTTGCCCCCATCTTTGACGGAAAAGTGCGAAACGATCTGGCGAACCTCGCCCGAATGGAGCATCGGGAGCAGACCGAGTATGAGATGCTCCAGGGGTTCGGCCAGGATATCGTCCATTCTGCGGAGCTCAGCGCCCGCCAAAAAGGGGTGACGCAGGTCGAAGCTCTGGTGGAAGTCGGCGACCCTGCGGGCGTTATCGTCGACATCGCTCGAGCGCGCGGGGCGGACCTGATCATGCTGGGTCGCCGGGGACTTGGCACCCTGGCGGGGCTGCTGCTGGGAAGCGTCTCGCACAAGGTGATTCAGGTGGCCGACCGGCCCTGCCTCACCGTACCCTGAGGGACAGAGCCGGCATTCCGCATCTGCCTCGACCTCTCCACCTCTCCGATTGTTAACGGGCGAGTCAAGCCGCCGGCGCGTAGGCTGCCGGGGTCGGAGTCGCAGGACAGCCACAGCGCCGCCAAGGCGGGATCGGAAGGATCCATGGGCCAGTCGATGACCGAGGAGCGTTCTCTCAAATCGGATGACGATCTGATGGGGCTTCTGGAATCAGGGCCCTGGATCGTGCGGGCGGGACCGCAGCCGGCGGCATCGCAGGTGAGCCTGCGCGAGGCCCTGCAGCAGGCGCGTGCTCTCTCCGCCCAAGGCCTTGCCATCACCCATCTGGAGCGGGTGCCGGATGAGATCGTCATCGGCGCCGTGCAGGTCTTCCGGCTCTGGCAGAAGCTGGGAATGATCAACCCGCGCTGAAGGCGGGCTCACAGGCCGGCGGGCGCGCTCAGATGGATCTTCACCATCTGCTGGTCGATCTTTGGATTGATCGATCGCGCCGCCTTCAGATCATGGACCGCCTGGGCCTGGTTTCCCTGGGCGGCATAGGCGATGGCGCGGCCGAAGAGAGCCGTATCGAAGAAGGGGTGGCTCTTGAGGGCTGCCTTGTAATCGGCGATGGCCCTGTCGAAGTCCCCCTTCCGCAGATAGGCATAGCCCCGGCTGTCGAGGAAAATGGGGTCGCGCGGGCTTAGGCTGAGGGCCTTGTTGCAATCGACCAGTGCCCGCTCGACATGGCCGAGAATCGCCAGGGAATAGCAGCGGTCCTGATAGGTGGGGGCATAGGCCGGGTCGAGCCGGATTGCCACATTGTAGTCTTCGATGGCGCGCTCGAAGGCGCCCTTGCCGAAATAGGCCAGCCCCCGGTCGGCATAGGCATGGGAATGATCGGGCTTCAGCTCGATGGCGATGTCGTAGTCCTGGATCGCCCGGTCGTAGTCCTCCTGTGCGGTATAGGCATTGCCGCGGTGGTAAAAGGCCCAGGCGATCTGCGGCCTCGCATTCGGCCATGTCGCGATCACCTGGTTGCAGGCCTGGATCTCGACAGTCGGGATGCCTTCATTGATGCAGACCTCGACAAAGCTCGGCTGGGCCGCCGCCGGCAGGGCCGGTCCGAGAACCGCCGCCGCCAGGGTCGCGGCGGGAAGGATTGACCTCGTCCTCATATCCTTCGCTCCCTTAGAGGATCAGGTAGTTCTTCCGGACGGTCTCGATCACCTCCCAGGTGCCCATCGTATTGGGCGGGAAGAGGACCGCATCGCCGGCTTCGATATCCAGGGTCTCGCCGCTATCGGCATGGAAGCGGCATTTCCCCGCGACGAAATGCGAGAACTCCGCCTGGGTCACGGCCCGGCGCCAGGTTCCGGGGCTGCATTCCCAGACTCCGCAATTCGGCTGATCATGCAGGCTCTTGCTGCGGATGCGGGCCACCGGCTCGCCCTGGGGCTGATTGGCCGGCCCGCGGTCCGCCAGCGCCTCGGCCGGCATGGCATGGGCGGCCTTGATCAGCGTGAGCTTCATTATCGCATTCCTCCCTCTGCTTGCGGCCCCGGGCAAGATGGCACGGGGCAGGGGTTCGGGCAATCGGTGGGGGACCAGGTGCCGGTCAAACTCGGTTTATTCCTCTCATCCGTCATTTCCGCTTGGGAATGGCGATAGGCAGAACCTCGCCTACCGCGGGGCCTTCTGGCCGCCGGCGGCCGCGATGACGGCGATGATGATGACCCCCGTCAGCACCATGCGGATGCCGGCGCCGAAGCCATAGGTGTTCAGCATGGCGACGATCAGGAACAGGAACAGCGAGGCACCCCAGATTCCCGGCACATTGGCGAAGCCGCCGGCCACGGAGGTGCCGCCGATCACCACCACGGCGATGGAGGCGAGCAGATAGTCAGCCCCCATGTTGAGGGCGGCCCCGCCGGAGAAGGCCGAGAAGAGGCAGCCGCAGAGTCCCGCCAGGGTCGCGCACATCACATAGGTGGCGAAGCGCGTGAGCTCGACGGAGACCCCGGCGAAGCGGGCGGCCCGGGAGTTCTGGCCGATGGCGATGACCGAGCGGCCATAGACCGTTCGGTTGAGGGCGATATGCAGGAGGATCGAGAGCAGGATCGCGCCCAGCGTGAAATAGGGCAGGCCGTGGAATTCGGCGAAGGAGAAATCGGCGAAGGCCGGCGGCGGCTTGATGCGCAGGCCCCGGTTGTACCAGATGGCCGCGGATTGGAAGAGGAAGGCGGAGGAGAGGGTGGCGATGATCGGCGGGATGCGGAGCGCCCGTATCAGCCCGTAGTTGAAGCCGCCCACCGCCGCGCCCACGGCCAGCGCGATCAGGATTCCGACGGCGATGCGCGGATCCTGGGTATCCATGTATTTCATGGCGACGGTGCCGGTGAGCGCCATGGTGGCCGGGATCGAGAGATCGACATTGCCGGGCCCCAGGGTGACCACGAACATCTGGCCGAGCCCGACCAGGACGGAGAAGGTGGCGAAGGAGAGGGCGGCGGTCACCACCTCGCCCGCGCCCTGTCCGCCCGTGAAGATCTCCATGGCGAGCCAGACGGCGACCGTCGCCACGAAGGACCAGATCCAGGGCTTCCGGATCAGCCGGGTGACGGCCGGTGGCATGACGATGGCCGCCATCAGGTCGCCCGTTCCGCGCGGGTGACCAGCAGCCGTAGCGCCAGCACCAGGATCAGGATCGCGCCCTGGGCCCCGATCTGCCAATCGGGGTTGAGCCGCAGGAAGGAAAGGAAGGAGGCGGCAAGTGTGAGGGTGATCGCGCCGATCACGGCCCCGATGGGCGAGACCCGGCCGCCGACGAACTCGCCGCCGCCCAGGATGACGCCGGCGACC
>DATHQQ010000252.1:0-2552 GCA_035482595.1 Verrucomicrobiia bacterium | reverse complement strand
CGTCGCGATGGGCGGCCCGGATGGCTTCCGAGCGGGTCCAGGCCTCGAAATCCGGGCGCGACCGCCAGACGGTGTGGGAGGCATAGAGGCAGTGATGCTCTTCCGCCGGCCCTTTGAGCAAATGGAATTCGACGAAGCCGGGGACCTCGCTCAGATAGCTGTCGCGATCGAGCCAGCGCGCCTCGAAGGCCGCCTCCTCGCCTTTGCGGACCTGGAAGCGATTCATGGCGATGAACATGGCGGCGGCTCCTCAAGCTGGTCGATCATTGGCGGCGAGGATACGCCGGATGATCGCAAGCGGGCAGCCACCTCCTGATCCTCTGCAGCTAATCGTCATTCCCGGGAAAGCGGGAATCCAGGGCCACATCTCCGAACCTCGCCGGTGGCCCTGGATCCCCGCTTTCGCGGGGATGACGGATGAGAGGGATCACCTCACACGCAAGTCACTTCGCCTCACGCCCAGCCCGCATCCACCGTGAATTCCTGCGCCGTGCACATGCGGGCGTCGTCGGAGGCGAGGAAGAGGGCCATGCGGGCGAGGTCGATGGGCTGGATGCGGCCCTTCAGGCATTGCGCCGCGTCCAGCGCCTTTTCGGTCTCCGCCGTGACCCAGAGGGTGAGCTGGCGCTCGGTCATGACCCAACCCGGCACGACGGTGTTGACGCGGATGCGGTCCTGGCCGAGGTCGCGGGCCATGCCGCGCGTCAGGCCATGGACGGCGGCCTTGGCGGTGGTATAGGCCGGCATGCCGCCCTGGGGGATCTTCCAGCTGATCGAGCCGAAATTGATGATCGATCCGCCGCGACGCTTGCGCATCTGCGGCACCACCGCCTGGATGGCGAAGAACATGGGTCGCAGGTTCGTGGCCATGCGCTCGTCCCAATATTCCGGGGTGACGTCTTTCCAGTCATGGCGCTGGTCGTTGGCGGCATTGTTGACCAGCGTGCCGATGGGTCCATGCGCCTTGCCGGCGCGCGCGATGGTCGCCTGAAGCGCCGGGATATCCTTGATGTCGCAAGGCATGAACAGAGGTGCCCGGCCGTGGCGCTTCTCGATCTGGCGGACCAGCTTCTCGCTCGCCTTCACATTGATGTCTACGAAGGCGGTCTTGCTGCCTTGATGGACAAAGCTCTCAACGATGGCCGCCCCGATGCCTGAGCCGCCGCCGGTGACGAAGACGCTCTGATCCTTCAGCCCGGGATGGCGGGCGAATGCCGACAGATCCATGATTTCCCCTCAGCAGGTCAGTGAGATTCTCGCGGGACCTCGGCGCCGCGGCAGCCGACGAGGAAGTCGAGGTCGCAGCCCTGATCGGCCTGATTGACATGGCTGACATAAAGCTTCTTGTAGCCGCCGCCGGGCAGGGCCGGCGCCTTCCAATCCCTCAGCCGGCGCTCGATCTCGCCGTCATCCACCAGCAGCTTCAGGCTACGCTTCGGCACGTCGAGCTCGATCATGTCGCCGTCCCGCACGATGGCGAGCGGCCCGCCGGCCGCGGCTTCCGGTGCGGCATGGAGCACGACCGTGCCATAGGCGGTCCCGCTCATACGCGCATCGGAGATGCGGACCATGTCGGTGATGCCCTTCTTCAGGATCTTCTCGGGCAGCGGCATATTGCCGACCTCGGCGATGCCGGGATAGCCCTTGGGCCCGCAGTTCTTGAGTACCATGACGCAGGTCTCATCGATATCGAGCGCAGGGTCGTCCACCCGCGCCTTGAAATGCTCGATACTGTCGAAGACGACAGCGCGGCCGCGATGGACCATCAGCGCCGGCGTGGCCGCCGAGGGCTTCAGCACGGCACCCCGGGGCGCCAGATTGCCGCGCAGGACGGCGATGCCGCCCTCCGCGGTCAGAGCCTTCTCGAAGGGCCGGATGACCTCGTCGTTCCAGCAGGGGGCGTCCTTGTTGTTCTGCCAGATGGTGTTGCCATTGGCAGTGAGCGCCTCCTTGTGCAGCAGGCCCGCCTCGCCCAGGCGCCGGATCACCGCCGGCAGCCCGCCGGCATAATAGAAATCCTCCATCAGGAAACGGCCCGATGGCATCAGATCGACGATGGTGGGCACGCCTCTGCCCATCCGATCCCAATCGTCCAAAGAGAGATCGATGCCGACCCGACCGGCAATCGCCAGCAGATGGATGACCGCATTGGTCGAGCCCCCGATGGCGCCGTTGACGCGGATGGCGTTCTCGAAGGCCTGCTTGGTGAGGATCTTCGAGAGCTTCAGATCCTCGCGCACCATCTCGACGATGCGCCGGCCGGCCAGGCGCGCCAGCAGGTTGCGCCGGGAATCGACGGCGGGAATCGCGGCATTGTGCGGCAGGCCGACGCCGAGGGACTCCACCATGGAGGCCATGGTCGAGGCCGTGCCCATGGTCATGCAATGGCCCGGCGAGCGCGACATGGCGCCCTCGGCCTCCTGGAATTCGGCCAGCGACATGCGCCCGCCGCGGACCTCCTCGGAGAATTGCCAGACCACGGTGCCCGAGCCGATGAGCTGATTGCGGTAATGGCCGTTCAGCATCGGCCCGCCGGAGACGCAGAGGGTGGG
>DATHQQ010000251.1:0-2189 GCA_035482595.1 Verrucomicrobiia bacterium | reverse complement strand
TGCCTGGCAAGCCCGGGGGCGGATGTCGAAACGGGCTTGGCAGGGAGGGCGCGAAACGGTTCTCCTTGGGCGAGGCGCTTGCCACCCTCGCCCTGGAGAAATCGCCATGTCCGAGCAGCCGAAGCCCAAGCCCTATCTATCCGCCGCGGAGATCGCCGCAGCGCCGGCGGTTCATATCCGCCACCCCCTGAACCCCGCCTCGGATGTCTATCTGCGCTCCCTCGGCCGGCCCGCCGGCCTCCGGCGCACGGCCCTAAGCCTGGCCAGAGTGCCGCCGGGCCGTGAATCCTTCATCTATCATTCCCATGAGCACGACGAGGAATTCCTGCTCATTCTGTCCGGCCGCGGCCGGGCGGAGATCGACGGCGAGATCATCGAGGTCGGCCCCGGGGATTTCATGGGCTTTCCCACGCCTTCGGTCGCCCATCATCTGACCAATCCCTATGAGCGGGATCTGGTCTATCTCATGGGCGGCGAGCACAGCAGCTTCGACATCGGCAATTTCCCCCGCGCCGGCAAGCGCGCGATCTTCGACCGCGACCGCATCCTCATGATGGAGGAGAGCGCGCTGACGCCCATGAGCTTCGATCAATGGCTGCCGGACGGCCTGCCCGAGGCCTATAGCGACTCTGCGCCCAAGAAGGAGGCGTGACGCCCCCGATCGTCATCCTTTGGTAACCGCCCGGCGGTATCGTCCACGAGAGGGGTGCTGCCATGACCTCATTGGGGGGAGGTGCAGCCATGACCTCATTGCAACCAGGAAATACCGTCTCGATGGCGGCTGGGCGGTCGGATCGATCGGCGAAAGCCATGCTGCTCGGGCTGGTGGCGCTTGCCGTAGCGCTCTTTCCGGAAAGCCTGCGGGCGGCGGGTTTCTGCCGGAGCGAGGGCGAAGCCGTCGATTCCGCGGTCGTGCAATATGTCTCGGATAGTCTGACGAAGTTCCACGTGCCGGGCGGCGCTGTCGGCATCGTCAGGGACGACAAGATTTCCTATGTGCTCTGCGGTGAGCGGAGCAAGAGCAGCGGCAAGTTGATTGGCGCCGACACCGTGTTCCAGATCGGCTCGCTCACCAAGGGCTTTCTCGCCACGACCATGGCCATCATGGTCGATCGCGGCAAGATGAAGTGGAGCGACAGGGTCGCCCTCCACGACCCGAAGTTTGCGCTAGGGGATCGTCGTATGCGCGAAGAGCTCCAAATGTCCGACCTCCTGGCCCAGCGCTCCGGCCTGCCGCCCTATGCCAATGACATGGTCGGCACGCTCGGGGCGAGTCAAGACGAGATGATCGCTTCGCTGTTTTACGTCGAGCCCGATCGGAGGCCCTGGGTGGATTACTCCTACGTGAACATCCCGCAGATGGAGGCGGCGCGGATCGTGGCGAAGCTGGATGGGCTTCCCTTGCCAAGAACCTCGGCGCCCTCCCCCTCGGCTTCGCCACCTTGGTGAGCGGCGCCGCTGGGGCCAAGCGCGATCTGCTCCTCGAGTTGGATGGCCAGAGTTATCAATTCCAGCGTTAGTCGACTCCATCTCTGCAATAGCGTCTGTCAAAGGGCGGGCAGGCCTCCGGCCATCTCCCTCCGGCGAGGACTGCTGGAAGCGGGAACGGCCCGCTGGCTTTCGGTAACGCCCTTCTTGTAGGCTCACCCGCTCAAGGGGGTACCCTCATGACCGGTTCACGCCAAGTCAACACCGCCGCGCGGCACGCCTCGCGCGGCCGATCGAAGGCGCGCCTTGCCGCGCTCGCGCTCCTCGCCATGACGAGCGCGATGCTTCCGGTCGGGCTGCGCGCGCAGCAAGCCGAAGGGGTCCAGGTCCGGCCGCTGCTGCCGCCCGATCTCGACGGCTACATCGCGAAGGGCATGAAGACCTTCGACGTGCCGGGCCTTGCCATCGGCGTCGTCCATAACGGCCAGCTCGTCTACCAGAAGGGCTTCGGCGTGCGCAGCAAGAGCGGCGGGGGTCCCGTCGATCCGCGCACCGTCTTTCAGATCGGCTCGACCAGCAAGGCCTTCCTTGCCACGACGCTCGCCATCATGGTCGATCGCGGGAAGCTGCGCTGGGATGACCGGGTCGCCGATCTCGACCCGGAATTCCAGCTCGAGGATCCCTGGGTGACCCGGGAATTCCGGGTCTTCGACCTGCTCGCCCAGCGCTCCGGCCTGCCGCCCTATGCCAATGACGTGGTC
>DATHQQ010000250.1:0-2803 GCA_035482595.1 Verrucomicrobiia bacterium | reverse complement strand
CAGGCGGAGGAAGAAGGGCTCGACCGCATCTTCCTCGATGCGGGCTTCGAATGGCGCGAGCCGGGCTGCTCCATGTGCCTGGCCATGAATGCCGACAAACTGGAGCCGGGCGAGCGTTGCGCCTCGACCTCCAACCGCAATTTCGAGGGCCGTCAGGGCCGCGGCGGCCGCACTCATCTGATGAGCCCGGGCATGGCGGCGGCGGCAGCGATCGCCGGCCATCTCGCCGACGTGCGCGAACTGAAGTAGGCCTCTTCCCCCTCGCCCCCCGATAGGGGGAGAGGGTCGCGGTGAGGGGGTCTCACCACCTCGCATATCGTTCAGTCACCACGCGCTTGAGCCAGCGCCCCTCACCCTGACGCTCTCCCCCGTTCCGGGGGCGAGGGGAATAGAAGGCGAGCTCGGCTCTTACGGCAACTCGTGGCCGCGGCCGACATTCGTGACCATCTCGGCCAGATGCGGGCGGCGGGCGAGTAAAGCCCGGCGATAAGCGACCAGGCCCTCGCGCAGCGTCCCCTTGCGCCCCAGGAGCCGGTCGGCGATGTCGACCATGCGGGTATTCGGCCAGGCCTGGTGGCGGATCTCCAGCAGTGCCAGGAAGGCGTCGGCCTCCCGCCCCGGATTATGCTGCGCCATCAGCATGGCGGCCGCCGCCGTCGAGCGCGAGACGCCGGCATGGCAATGGATCAGGAGATGGGCAACGTCGCTCTTTTCCAGCTCAGCGCCGAAGGCGAGGATCGCCTGGACATGTTTGTCCTGGGGCGCCTCCATGCCTGGGACCTCCATGAGAACATCGTCGAAGCGCAGAAGCTGGCGGCGATGGGGCTGGTAATCGCTGAAGGCCTGGGGGTCGACCTCCAGGGGATCGATGATCGACAGCACATCGCTGACCCCGGCCTCCCGGTGCAGCGGCAGCTCATCGATGCCGCAGATGGTGATGTCGTAGCGGACCAGGGTTCGGATCATGGGCTTCATGCCGCTTGTCGGGAGGGGGAAGAAGATTATGCGCTCATCGGGGGAGCGCCGGAAGACGCCTTTGCGCCTTGAAGCGCCCGATGGCTGGGTATTGTCCAGGGCCCTTGTCCCCTGGCCGGGCGGTATGACATAAAACCGACGAAAGCCATCAGGATATCCGCCATGCAGAAGTTCACCACGCTCCGCGGCGTCGCGGCCCCTTTGCCGATGATCAATATCGATACCGACATGATCATCCCCAAGCAGTTTCTGAAGACCATCAAGCGCACGGGTCTCGGCAAGAATCTTTTCGACGAGCTGCGCTACGAGATGGACGGCAAGGAGAAGCCCGATTTCGTGCTGAACCAGCCGGCCTATCGCAAGGCGCAGATCCTGGTGGCGGGGGAGAATTTCGGTTGCGGCTCGAGCCGCGAGCATGCGCCCTGGGCGCTGCTGGATTTCGGCATCCGCTGCGTCATCGCCACGAGCTTTGCCGACATCTTCTACAACAACTGCTTCAAGAACGGGATCCTGCCGATCGCGCTGCCCCAGTCCGAGGTCGACAAGCTGATGGAGGATGCCCAGCGCGGCTCCAACGCCATCGTCACCATCGATCTCGAGAAGCAGGAGATCACCGGCCCCGACGGCGGCCATATCCATTTCGAGGTCGATCCTTTCCGCAAGCATTGCCTGCTGAACGGCCTCGACGATATCGGTCTCACCTTGGAGAAGGCCGCTTCAATCGACAGCTTCGAGGCCCGCGACCGCATCGCCCGCCCCTGGATGTGGGCGTGATCCCATCTTGAATCGTGCTTCCTCTCTGTCGTCACTCCCGCCAAAGCGGGAATCCAGTGCGGCAGACGAGGTCCTCGGCCATGTACCCCCGCCTGCGCGGGGATGACGGAACGGGGTCGTTGCCAATGTTTGAAAGACGTAGCCCATGGTTGCCAATAAGAAGCTCCTGATCCTGCCCGGCGACGGCATCGGGCCCGATGTCATGCGCCAGGTGAATCGCACCTTGGACTGGATCGCGAAGCACAGGGCTATCGCCTTCGATGTCGGCGAGGGGCTGGTCGGGGGCTGCTCCTATGACAAGCATGGCACGCCGCTCAACGATGCCACCATGGCCCAGGCCCTGGAGGCGGATGCCGTGCTGCTGGGCGCGGTCGGCGGGCCGAAATGGGACAGCCTGCCCTTCGAGAAGAAGCCGGAGCGCGGCCTCCTGCGGTTGCGCAAGGATATGGGCCTCTTCGCCAATCTCCGGCCCGCGATCGTCTTCGACGCTTTGGCAGAGGCCTCGAGCCTGAAGACGGAGCTGGTGCGCGGGCTCGACATCATGATTTTGCGCGAGCTCACGGGCGGCGTCTATTTCGGCGAGCCCCGCGGCATCGAAACCCTGCCGGACGGTAGCCGGCGCGGCGTCAATACCCAGGTCTATACGACGGCCGAGATCGTGCGCGTGGCCCGCGTCGGCTTCGAGCTGGCGCGCAAGCGCGGCCGCAAGGTCTGCTCGGTGGAGAAGGCCAATGTGATGGAGAGCGGGGTCCTCTGGCGCGAGGAGGTGCAGAAGCTGCGCGATGCCGAATACACCGACGTCGCCCTCAGCCATATGTATGCCGACAATTGCGCCATGCAGCTGGTGCGCCAGCCCAAGCAGTTCGACGTCATCGTCACCGACAATCTGTTCGGCGACCTGCTCTCCGATTGCGCCGCCATGCTGACGGGCTCGCTGGGCATGCTGCCCTCGGCCTCCCTCGGCGCGCCCGATGCCACCGGGCGCCGGCGCGCGCTCTACGAGCCGGTCCATGGCTCTGCGCCGGATATTGCCGGCAAGAATCTCGCCAATCCC
>DATHQQ010000249.1:0-2167 GCA_035482595.1 Verrucomicrobiia bacterium | reverse complement strand
CAGCACCGGGCTCTCGAGCTGGAGCAGCCGGCACTGGCTCTCCTCCTGGTCGAGGACATTGCCCAGATTGCCGAGGCGGGTCTTCAGGGTCATCACCCGGCTCTCGCGCAGGGAATCGATGGGCGGGTTGGTGACCTGGCTGAAGTTCTGGCGGAAGAAATGATGCAGGCCCCGATACTGGTCGGCGAGCACGGCCAGCGGCGTGTCGTCGCCCATGGAGCCCACGGCCTCCTTCGCCTCCTCCACCATGGGATGGAGGATCACTTCCAGATCCTCCATGGTGAAGCCCGCGGCGTGATGGCGGCGTGCCAGCTCCTCCCGCGGGAAGATGGCGGGCTCGCCGGGTGCGTTGCGGACGAGGCTGTCGATGACGGTGATGTTCCTGACCCAGTCGCTGAAGGAGGCGCGGCCCGCGAGCTCGTCCAGCAGCTCGCCCGGGCGGTAGAGCCGCCCCTCGGCGAGGTTGATGCCGATCATCTGGCCGGGGCCGACGCGGCCCTTCTCCACGATGGTGGTCTCGTCGACCCGCACCATGCCGGCTTCCGAGCCCGCCAGCAGCAGCCCGTCGCCGGTGATGGTATAGCGCATGGGGCGCAGCCCGTTGCGGTCCATGCCCGCGATCACCCAATTGCCGGCGAAGGCGCAGATCGCCGCCGGCCCGTCCCAGGGCTCCATCACCGAATTGCAATAGCTGTAGAAGTCGCGGTGCGCCTTGGGCATGGTCTGGCGCCCGGCCCAGACATCGGGGATCAGCAGCGCCTTCACCATGGGCAGGTCGCGCCCCACGCCCACCAGCGCCTCGAAGACATTGTCGAGGGCGGCGGAATCCGAGCCGCCGGGCTGCACGATGGGCTTCATCGCCTCCATCTGCTCGCCATAGACGGGCGTGGACATCCGCGTCTCATGGGCCTTCATCCAGTTAAGATTGCCCTTGAGGGTATTGATCTCGCCGTTATGGGCGATGACGCGGAAGGGCTGGGCCAGATGCCAGGTGGGGAAGGTGTTGGTGGAATAGCGCTGATGATAGACCGCGAAATTCGAGACGAAGCGCTCGTCCAGCAGGTCGGGATAGAAGGCCGTCAGCTGTTCCGCCAGGAACATGCCCTTGTAGATGACCGAGCGGCAGGAGAGGGAGCAGATGTAGAAATCCTTGATGCTCTCCTCGATCACCGCCTTCTCGATGCGCCGGCGGATCAGATAGAGGTCGACCTCGAACTGCTCCTCGTCCACGCCGCGGCTGTTGCAGATCATGATCTGCTCGATCTCGGGCCGGGTCGCATTGGCCTTCTCGCCGATGACGTCGATGTTCACCGGCACCTGGCGCCAGCCATAGATCGTATGGCCGTAGGAGAGGATCTCGCGCTCGACCACGACGCGGGCGCGCTCCTGGGCGCCGAGATCGGTGCGCGGCAGGAACACCATGCCGACGCCGAGCTTGCCCGGCCCCAGCACCGAGCCGGCGCGCCGGATATGGTCCTGGAAGAAATCCTGGGGTATCTGCACATGGATCCCCGCCCCGTCGCCGGTCTTGCCGTCGGCATCCACCGCCCCCCGATGCCAGACCGCCTTCAACGCCGCAATCGCCGCCGCCACCACCTGCCGCCGCGGCTCCCCGTCGAGAGCGGCGATAAGCCCGACCCCGCAGGCATCATGCTCGTCCTTGGGATCGTAGAGCCCCGATGCTGCGAGATGCGCGGCGTTGCGGCGGTAGGTGTTTACGAAATCCTCGGTCATGGCGCGTTGCCTTTACATCTTCACCTCTCCCGCGCTTTGAAGCGGGAGAGGAAGGGGCCCGTGGCGAAGCCACGGGAGGGTGAGGGTCTGCAAGGCCTCGCCCTTTCCGGCCCTCACCCCCCATTGCTGCGCAATGGGTCCCCCTCTCCCGCTTCGAAGCGCGGGAGAGGGAAAGTGAGGCGGGAACGGCGCGCCCATCTCAATAATTCGGCACTTTCATGCCCAGCCGGCCCAGCTCCGGGCCCATCTTCTTCATCGCCTGGTCCAGCAGCTTGCGGGTGATGGTCGGCCCCTGGGTCGCCATATCGACCTGCACCTTCGCCTGGGCATCGAGATATTTCTTCCCCAGCGGCGAACGATAGAAGGCGAGCAGCTGGTCGAGCTCTGCCACGGTGAAGGTCTTGGCGAAAGCGGTAGCCGGCACGTCGCTCAG
>DATHQQ010000248.1:0-7318 GCA_035482595.1 Verrucomicrobiia bacterium | reverse complement strand
GCCCTTCGTCAGGGCCACGCGGGCGCCGAGCCCGGCCTCATAGGGGTTGTAGTCCGGGGTGATGTCGGCGCTCCAATAGAGATAGCCCTTCTCCATCCGGAGCGTGTCGATGGCGCGATAGCCGACATCGGCGATGCCGAGATCGGCACCTGCCGCTGAGAGGCATTCATAGACATGGGCGCCGAACTCCGTCGGGATATGCAGCTCCCAGCCGAGCTCCCCGACATAGCCGATGCGGATGGCGAGCACCGGGGCCGCGCCCAAGGTGATCTCCCGCGCCGTCGCGAAGGGAAAGGCGGCATTGCTCACGTCCTGCTCCACCACGCGCGCCAGCACCTCGCGCGCCTTCGGCCCGCAGAGATTGATTACCGCCCGGCTCGAGGTGACGTCGGTGAGCTGCGCCGATCCGTCCTCCGGCAGATGCTGGCCGATCCAATGGGAATCATGCACGGCGAAGCCGCTGCCGGTGACGATGTAGAAGCGGTCGGATGCCAGCCGCGTGATGGTGAGATCGCATTCGATCCCGCCCCGCTCGTTGCACAGCAGGGTATAGACGGTGCTGCCGATGGGCTTGTCCATGCGGGCGGCGGCGAGCCGGTCGATGGCGGCGAGCGCGCCGGGGCCGCTGAGCTCGAATTTGCTGAAGGAGCTCTGGTCGATGAGCGCGACCCGCTCGCGCACCGCTCTATGCTCCACCGCCACCGGCTCAAACCAGTTGGGCCGGCGGAAGGAGGGGCGATCCTCCCGCTCCATCCCGGCAGGCGCGAACCAGTTCGGCCGCTCCCAGCCCGCCTTGGAGCCATAGACCGCGCCTTTTTCCCTCAGCAGATGATAAAGGGGGCTCCGCTTTATGCCGCGCGCGCTCTCATGCTCCAGCCCGGGATAATGGATCTTGTAGTGATGGCCGTAGAGCTCGATGGCGCGGGGATACATGAAGGCCCGCGTGTTGTGATGGAAGGCGAAGCGGCGCACGTCGAGCGGCCAGAGATCGAGGCTGGGCGCCCCTTCGACGATCCATTCCGCCATCATCCGCCCGGCCCCGCCGCCGGCCGCGATGCCGTAGAGGAATCCGGCGGCGACATAGCAATTGTCCAACTCCGGCGATTTTCCCATGATGAAATCGGAATCGGCGGAATAGGGGATCGGCCCGTTGATGAGCTGGCGCACGCCCACCTTCTCCAGGATCGGCGTGCGCTTGGCGGCGAGCACCGCCAGCTGCTCGAAGCGGTCGAAATTTCCCGGCAGAAGCTCGCGGGCGAATTCCCGGGGGATGCCGCGCTCGGCGAAGGGCAGAGTATCGGGCTCATAGCCGCCGACAGCGATGCCGCGCACCTCTGGCTTGTAATAGACGAGAAGATCGGGGTCGCGCAGCGTCGGCATGTTCTTCGGCATGTCGGGAATAGGATCGGTCACCAGATACTGATGCTCGATGGCGAGCGCCGGCACCCGCATCCCCGCCATCTGCCCGATCTCGCGGCCCCACATGCCCGCGGCATTGACCAGGATCTCGCAGGCGAAATCCCCCTGCTCGGTTCGTACCCGCGTGGCGCGCCTTCCCTCCACCTCGATGCCCGTCACCCGCACGCCCTCGATGATCCTGGCCCCTTCCATGCGGGCCCCCTTGGCCAGGGCCTGGGCCACGCTCGCCGGATCGACATAGCCGTCGCTGGGCAGGAAGGCCGCCGCGAGCACGCCCTCGGTGCTCATCAGCGGGAACAGCGCCTGGGCCTCCTTGGGGCCGATGATCTCCATCTCCAGCCCGAAGCTCTTGGCCATGGTGGCGGCGCGCTTCACCTCCAGCAGCCGTTCCGGCGAGCAGGCAAGGCGCAGGCTCCCCACCTTCTTCCAATCGATGGCCTGGCCCGTCTCCTGTTCCAGCCTGTCGTAGAGCTCGACGCTGCGCTGGAGCATCCGGGTCACGTTGCGCGAGGTCCGCAGTTGGCCGACCAGACCGGCGGCATGCCAGGTCGCCCCATGGGTGACCCCGCTCTTCTCCAGAATCAGCACGTCGCGATGGCCCATCCGGGTCAGGTGATAGGCGATGGAGCAGCCGATGATGCCGCCGCCGATGATGACGATCTCGGCCTGGGTCGGGCTGGTCATGGGGGAATTGTCTCCGTTCGGCTCGTTTCGGCGGGGCCTCGCTTCGGCGGGCGGCGATTATTGCGTCAACCCTGGCCTCTCTACAACCGGTGGTGTGGCCGTGGGCGCCCTTGGCAATCGGGGGCCGGCCCGCTACATCTCCCGCTCCATGACCGATGCCGAGATGCTGCGCCAGATCGTGGCCGCCCTTGCCGAGGGGCGCGCCGATATCGCCTTCTCCGGCCGGCTGGAGAGCCATATGGATTTCCCCGGCAATAGCGAGACCGACAAGACCCAGTTCGTCATCGCCGGGGTGGTCTTGATCGGGCTGGCCTATTGGTTCGGCAAGTGGTGGCTGGTGGCCGCCGCCCTGGCGCTGGTCGTAGCTGCCTATCTCGCCTTCTGGCGCGGGATCGTGCGCCGGCGCATACGCCGGCGCTTCATCGCCAAGGCGATGGCCGATCCCATGGTCTGGCGCAAATCCTGGAGCTTCCCCGGTATCGCCCTCTGTGCCGCCGGCGAGGAATGCCGCTCCCCCGCGGGCGACTGGCGCGCCTTCGCCACAAGGCTGAAGGAGCAGTCAGCGCCACCGCTCGTCGCTCGATAGAACTATCTCTCTGTCGTCATTCCCGCGAAAGCGGGAATCCAGGGCCTCATGCGCAGCATCTTGCCGGTTGCCCTGGATCCCCGCTTTCGCGGGGATGACGCAAGAGGGCGATCGGCGTGGCGCTCAGGGCGCGCCGATGTCGAAGTCGAAATATTTGTCGTTGATCTGCTTGAAGGTGCCGTCGGCGCGGATCTGGCGGAGCGCCTTGTTGAAGGCGTCGAGCAGCGCGGTTTCGTCCTTGCGCACCGCGATTCCAGCGCCCACCCCCAGGATGTCGGGGTCCGTGAAGGCAGGCCCGGCGAACTCGTAATCCTTGCCCTGGTCGGTATCGAGGAAGGATTGGACGAGGGAGACCGAATTCCCCAGCACCAGATCGATATTTCCGGCGAGGAGATCCTGCAGCGCCGCCGCCTGGTTGTCGTAGAGAACCGGCACCGCCTGGTAGAATTTGCTGCGCAGCAGCTTCTCCTGCACCGTCCCGCGCTGCACGCCGACCCGCTTGCCGGCGAGGCCGGCGACCGAGATCTCGGCATGGTCGGCCTTGGGGGCGATGAAGCGAGTGGGCGTGTCGTAATAGGGATCGGTGAAAGCGATCTGCTGGCTGCGCTGCGGCGTGATCGAAAGGGAGGAGATGATGGCGTCGTATTCTCCCGCCTGCAGCCCGGGGATGATGGCGTCCCAGTTCTGGGTCACGATATCGCAGCGCGTCTTCATCGCCGTGCAGAGGGCGCGCGCGATATCGACGTCGAAGCCCGCGACATGGCCGTCCTTGTCGATGAAGTTGAAGGGCGGATTGGCGCCTTCGGTCGCGATGCGGATGGCCGCCGGCGCCCGCGCCGTGGCGAGATACCAGCCATAGCCGGATGCTACCGCCAGCAAGGCGACGATGACGACGAGAAGCTTTCTCATCGCGGGGGGCTATGCGGGTGTGGGCTCAGCGCGTGCCGCTCAGGAACTGGCGGCAGCGTTCTGATTTCGGATTGCCGAAAACATGGGCGGGCGGTCCTTCCTCCTCGATCCTGCCCTGATGCAGGAAGACGACATGGGAGGCGACGTCGCGGGCGAAGCTCATCTCATGGGTGACGACGATCATGGTCGTCCCCTCCTCGGCGAGCTGGCGCATGACGCGCAGCACCTCCCCCACCAGCTCGGGATCCAGCGCCGAGGTCGGCTCGTCGAACAGCATGACCTTGGGCTGCATGGCCAGCGCCCGGGCGATGGCGGCCCGCTGCTGCTGCCCGCCGGAGAGATGGCTCGGGTAATAGCTGCGCTTGTCGGCGATGCCGACCTTGGTGAGCAGCGCCTCGGCCCGGGCGATGGCCTCGGCCCGGGACAGCTTCAGCACATGGATCGGCGCCTCGATCACATTCTCCAACACCGTCATATGGGACCAGAGATTGAAGCTCTGGAAGACCATGGCGAGCTCCGCCCGGACGCGGTCGACCTGCTTGGCATCGGCGGGGGTGGCCTGGCCGGCTTTGCTGCGCATCTTGATCAGCTCGCCCGCGACATAGACCCGGCCCGAATCCGGCGTCTCGAGCAGATTGATGCAGCGCAAGAAGGTGCTCTTGCCCGAGCCCGAGCTGCCGATCATAGCGATGACATCGCCGTCATTGGCCGACAGCGAGATGCCCTTCAGCACCTCCAGCGCGCCGAATTTCTTGTGAAGGTCTTCGACGACCAATGCGGCTGTGGAATCCCCCATATCTCTCCGAGCCCTGCCTCGTGACGATGCCGGCCTATGCGCTGCGGTCTTCCAGTCAGGCCGTTTTCGGCCCCGCTTCCCTGTCGGGGTGGAGATTCGGCGGCTTTCCCGATGGGCGCAAGGGAAAAAAAGGCCGCGGGTCTAGTTCCCCAGCCGGCCCCTGATCGCGGCGATATGCTCCGGGCCGATGCCGCAGCAGCCCCCCACGATCGAGGCGCCCTGGGCGATCCAGCCCTGGGTGAAGCCGAGATAGCTCTCCGGATCGAGATCGCCCCTAAGGCCGGAGAGCGAGGCATTGGCCTCGGCCTGCTTGGTCTGGGGCGGGAAGGCATTGGCATAGACCCCGATGCGCAGCTCCGGCCGGCCGGCGCGTTTTGCCGCCCGCCCTGCTGCCTCGATGGCGGAACCCATGACCTCGGGCTGGCTGCAGTTGAACAGCACCGCCTCGGTGCCCAGCGCCAGCGCCGCCTCGACCGCCGCTGCCGGCGTCTCCCCGGAGCGCAGGTGCGGGGAGGCGGGATCGGCGCCATCGTCCTGGAGAGTGAAGGAAATCCACAGCGGCTTCGCCGATTCGGCCAGCGCCGCCTTTGCCGCCGCCTGTGCCTCGGCGATGGAACTCGTGGTCTCCACCAGCCAGAGGTCGATATAGGGCGCCAAGCCCGCGGTCAGCACCGAAAGCAGCCGGGGTGCGGCGGCCGGGTCGAACAGATCCGGGCGGTAGGAGCCGAAAAGAGGCGGCAGGGAACCCGCGACCTTGACCGGGTGCCCGGCGGCATCCGCCGCCTGCCGCGCCAGCCGGCCGCAGAGATCGACCAGCCGCGCCCCGTCCTTGGCGAAGCGTTCCTCGCCGATATGGAAAGGGACCAGGGCGTAGCTGTTGGTGGTGATGACCTCGGCCCCGGCCGCGATGAACTGGCCATGGGCCGTCGCCACCGTCTCCGGCGCCTCCATGAGCGCCAGCGCCGACCACTCCGGTTGCCGGAAGGGTGCGCCCATGCGCGCGAGCTGGCGCCCCATCCCGCCGTCCAGGAGGATGGTCTTCGATTTTTCCGTCACGGTATCGTCAGCTCCTCGCTCTTCTCTAATTCCCCCTCGCTCCCTGAACGGGGGAGAGGGCCGGGGTGAGGGGGTCTCACCGCCCGATAAAATTCACCGCGAATGCCCTCCGACTTCCGCTTCGCGGGCGAGGGGGGTTTAAAGGGGGATTCAAGCGGTCGGCCTCTCCGACTAGAGTTCCGCAATCGCCCTGTCCGCGGCCGCGAGTGTCGCGTCGATCTCGTTGTCGCCATGAGCCATTGACATGAACCAGACGCCGCGAGGCGTGGTCCTGACGCCGTTCCGCGCCAGCGCGGCCGCGAAGGCGGTCATGCGCGCCGCGTCCGCCGCGGCCACGGAGCGGAAGTCGACGACCTCCTTGGCGCCGGTGAAGAGGGTGCAGAACACCGCGCCGTAGCCTTGGACCAGGAGAGCCCTGCCATGGCGCCGGGCGCAATGCCGCAGGCCCTCCATCAGCCGCTCGCCTCGTGCCTCCATGCGCGCGTAATTCTGCGGATCCGCGCCCAGCGCGTCGAGTGTTGCGAGCGCCGCCGTCACCGACGTCATGTTGCCGTTGTAGGTGCCCGAATGGACCACATGGCCTTTCGGCTCGATCAGCTCCATGATCGCACGCTTGCCAGCCACGACGCTGAGCGGAAAGCCATTGGCGATGGCCTTGGCGAAGACGGAGAGATCGGGCGTGATGCCGAAGCGCGCCTGTGCCCCGCCGAGGCCGAGGCGGAATCCGGTGATGACCTCGTCGAAGATCAGCACCGTGCCGGTTTCGCCGCAGAGCTTTCGCATCGCCTCGAGATAGCCCGGCCGCGGCGGGATGACGCCGCAATTGCACATGACGGGCTCGGTCAGTACCGCCGCGATTTCGGCCCCATGCGCGTCCAGCACGCGCGCAAGCGCGGCCGTATCGTTCCAGGGCAAGACGATGAGCTCATCTTTCACGCGCTCCGGCTGCCCTCGGCTCATCAGTACGGCCTCGGGCGCCTCGTGGGGCCCGGCTTCGTTCAGGCCGGGTTTGGTGCTGATGAAGACATTGTCGAGCCAACCGTGATACTGCCCCTCGAACTTCACGAACTTGGTCCGGCCGGTATAGCCTCGCGCCAGGCGGATCGCCGCGTGAACCGCTTCCGAGCCCGAAACCGAGAAGCGAACGAGCTCCGCGCTCGGGATCATTCGCTTGAGGCGCTCCGCCAGTTCGATCTCGCCCCGGTGCTGGCCGGCGATGGATTGGCCGGCGCCGAGCGAGGCCGCGACCGGCCCGATCACGGACGGCGCCGCGTGCCCCAGGATCGCCGGGCCATTGCCCAGCACGAAGTCGATAAGGACGTTGCCGTCGACGTCGTGCAGACGCGGCCCCTCGCCCCGCTCGAAGAACAGCGGCGGCGACTCGCCATAGCGCACATTGCTGTTCACGCCTCCGGCCACGCTCCGCATGGCTTGCTCGTAGAAAGCCGCGGATTTCTCGAACGACAACATCACTTCACTCTCGCCCGCCGTTACGCGCTGAACAGCATGGCGTATTCGGGGCTGGCGATTCATCGATTTGGGAGGTCGCAGGATGCTTAACATCAGTACGTGAGTCTTCTTTAGGCACGTTAAATCTCCCCCATCGACCGGCGCAGCCGGTCGTGGAAGTAGCGCACGCCCTCCTCCTGCTTGGGGCTCAGGGGCCCGCGCTCATAGGCACCGGCCTCCAGATTGCGCTGGGCGATCTCGCAGATCCCGAAATCCTCGCGCACGATGCTGCAATTGGTCTCGATCGCGGCCTCGCGCGCCGCCGCCCCTTCGGGTGCGGTGTCGCGGAAATAGAAATGATAGACGAGGCGGCTCTTCTGCCGGTCGACGGGCAGGATGCGCGAGGTGTTCATCCCGTC
>DATHQQ010000247.1:0-9449 GCA_035482595.1 Verrucomicrobiia bacterium | reverse complement strand
CTTCGCCTCCTTCTGGGCGAAGCCCTTCGACCGCTCCGACTTCGCGGCGCGATCCTTTCCCCTGCACCGGCCGCTCTTCGAGGCGATCGCCAAGCTCGATCCCGACATGGTCCGGCGGCACACCTTGGCCATCCTCGCCATCGTCAAAGAGGATATCAACCGGATGTCCCATGAGTGATCCCCTCGCCAACGACCCCCTCGGGCGCGCGGCCACCATCGTTGCCCATGACGAGCTGCACTACGGCGATGCGGTGGTGCCGCCGATCTTCCAGACCTCTCTCTTCACCTTCTCGTCCTATGACGAGATGGCGGCAACCTTCGCCGGCAAGCTTGTCCGCCCGACCTATTCCCGCGGGCTCAACCCGACGGTGCGGGCCTTCGAGGAGAAGGTCGCCCAGCTGGAGCGGACGGAGGACGCGCTCGGCTTCGCCAGCGGCATGGGCGCGATCTCCTCCGCCGTACTCGCCTTCGTCCAGCCGGGGGACAGGATCCTCGCCGTCGAGCATCTCTATCCCGACAGCTTCCGCTTCTTCGAGGTGGTCCTCAAACGCTTCGACATCACCGTCGACTATATCGATGCCGGCGATCTCGCGGCGGTCGAGAAAGCCTTGCCCGGGCGCAAGATCTTCTATCTGGAGAGCCCGACGAGCTGGATGTTCCAGGTCCATGACCTGGCCGCCCTCGCCAAACTGGCGAAGGCGGCCGGCGCGATCACGATCGCCGACAACAGCTGGGCCTCGCCTCTCTTCCAGCAGCCGGTCGCGCTCGGCTGCGACCTCGTCGTCCATTCGGCCTCCAAATATCTGGGCGGCCATTCCGATGTCGTGGCCGGCGTGGTCGCCGGCAGCCGGGAGCTCGTCGGCAAGCTCCGGCGGGAGGTGCTGCCCTATCTTGGCGCCAAGCTCTCGCCCTTCGACGCGTGGCTGCTGCTGCGCGGCCTTCGCACCCTGCCGGCGCGCATGCGCGAGCATGAGCGCAGCGCGCTGGCCCTGGCGACGCGGCTGCAATCGCATCCGGCGGTCACCCGCGTGCATCACCCGGCCCTGTCGCAGCCGCGCTCGAAGGGCCTCGAAGGGACATCCGGCCTGTTCTCCATCGAGCTCGCCCCCTCGATCGATATCCCGGCCTTCTGCAACGCCCTCAAGCTCTTCAAGCTCGGCGTGAGCTGGGGCGGGCACGAAAGCCTGATCTGCCCCGCCGGGGTTACGCGGGTTCAGACGGGCGGGCCTAATCATGCGCTGCGCTTCGGCGTGCCGGAACGGATGGTTCGCCTGAATACCGGCCTGGAAGCCACGGAATCCCTGTGGTCCGACCTGGCCCAAGCCTTCGACGCAAGCAAAACCTAGAACCAGTGAAGGGAGGAACAGGATGAGGCTGAAATCATATCTTCTCGCGGGCTTGGCCGCGTTGCTCGTCGCGGGCCCCGCCCGCGCCGACACGACCCTGAGTCTTGTCGAGGTCATCACCAGCCCCGAGAGGACGGAGACGCTGAAGCAGATCGTCAAGACCTTCGAGGACGCCAATCCCGGCGTGCATGTCGAGATCACCTCCCTTCCATGGGGCCAGGCCTTCGAAAAGTTCGCGACCATGGTCTCGGCCGGCGACACGCCCGATGTCGTGGAGATGCCGGACCGCTGGCAGGCGCTCTATGCCAACAACGGAATGCTCGAGAATCTGGAGCCCTATCTCGCGACATGGGACCACACCAAGGAGCTGAGCGACCGCACAATGCAGATGGCGCGTTATGTCGGCAACACCGCCTATGCGCTCCCCTACGGCTTCTACCTGCGCGCCATGTTCATCAACCGCGTGCTCTTCAAGCAGGCGGGCATCGAGGCGGCGCCGACGACCATGGACGAGTTCACCGCCGACGCCAAGAAGATCTCCGCGCTCCCCGGCAAGTACGGCTATTGCCTGCGCGGCGGCCCGGGCGGGCTCAACGGCTGGGTCATGTTCGGCGCCGGCATGAACGGCGACAACAGCTTCTTCCAGAAGGACGGCACCTCGACCTTCGCCGATCCGGGCTGGGTCAAGGGCGTCGCCTGGCTGGTCGATCTCTACAAGAACGGCTATGCGCCGAAGGACAGCGTCAACTGGGGCTTCAACGAGATCGTCGCCGGCTTCTACTCCAGCACCTGCGCCATGCTGGATCAGGACCCGGACGCGCTGATCGCGGTGCAGGAGCGCATGAAGCCGGAGGAGTACGATGTCGTTCCCTTCCCGAAAGGCCCCGCCGGCAAGGCCTTCCCGACCATCGGCTATGGCAGCTGGGCCATGTTCTCCAACAGCAAGAACAAGGACCTTTCCTGGAAGCTGATCGCGACCCTCGACGGGCCCGAGGGCAATGTCGTCTGGAACAAGCGGATCGGGGCGCTGCCGATCTACAAATCCGCCGAGAAGGACCCCTTCTACGCCAATCCGAAGTTCAAGGGCTGGTTCGAGGAGCTGGGCGACAAGGACGTGACGCCGACCGTCATGCCCACATATCTGCCGGAATTCGCCTATTTCGCCGATGCCATCGTGGTCAAGACGAGCCAGCAGGCCCTGCTCGGCCTGCTCTCGCCGGAGGATATGGCCAAGCAATGGGCCGACTACCTGACCACGGCGCAGAAGAAGTATCTCGCCGGCAAGAAATGACCTGAAGCGGACCGCGGGCATGCCGCGCGAGACGGCATGCCCGCAAGGGACCGGGATGAGCTCGACCGTTTCGACCGCAATTCCTCATAGGGGCAGCCCGCTGCGCGCGCTTGGGCTCGCGGCGGAGCCCTATCTCTACAGCGCCCCGGCGCTGATCCTGATCGCCGCTGTGATGCTGGTGCCCCTGGCAATCGGCCTCTCCTATGCCTTCCGCGACATCCAGCTTCTCAACCCCATGAGCGGCGGCTATGTCGGGCTCGCCCATTTCCGCGACCTGCTGGCCGATCCGAATTTCTGGAATGCGCTGAAGAACACGGTCCAGTGGACTGTCGCGTCGGTCGCCCTCCAGTTCCTGCTCGGGCTGGTCCTGGCGCTCCTCCTCAACCGCCCCTTCCCCGGCCGCGGCCTGGTCCAGGCGCTGGTCTTCCTGCCCTGGGCCGTCCCTGCCTTCCTCTCTGGCCTCGACTGGGCCTGGCTCTTCAACCCCGTCGTCGGCCCTCTGCCCCACTGGCTCTTCGCCCTCGGGCTGATGTCGAGTCCGGACAACATCCTCGCCAATCCGGACATCGCCCTCTGGGGGCCGATCATCGCCAATGTGTGGTGGGGGACGCCCTTCTTCGCCATCACGCTCCTCGCCGCTCTGCAGTCGATCCCCCGCGATCTCTACGAGGCCGCGGCCATCGACGGCGCCGGCGCGCTGCGGCGCTTCCGCGACGTGACCCTGCCCTTCCTGGCGCCGACCATCGCGATCGCGGTGCTGCTGCGCACCGTGTGGATTGCCAACGCCGCCGACCTCATCGTCGTCATGACCGGCGGGGGGCCGGCGGACCGGACGCAGATCATCGCCAGCTACATCTTCACCCAGGCCTTCCGGCGGCTCGATTTCGGTTATGCCTCGGCGATCGCCACCGTTCTGCTCGTCCTGCTGCTGATCTACGCCTTCCTGCTGATCCTGCTGCGCCATGCCTTCATGAGGCGCCAATGAGGATCCTCCTGCGATCCGGCTACTGGATGATGCACTACGGGCTGCTGGCGCTCTACGTCCTGGCCGCTCTCTTCCCGCTGTTCTGGCTGCTCAAGGTCTCGGTGACGCCCAACAACCTGCTCTACAGCGAGGGCGTGCGGCTGTGGCCGTCCCAGACGAGCTGGGAGCATTACGCATCGGTGCTGCAGCACACCGATTTCCCCCGCTTCTTCCAGAACAGCGCCATCGTCTCCGTGGTGACGGCCGTTGTGGTGACGATGATCGCCTCGGGGGCCGGCTATGCGCTCTCGCGCTTCGCCTTCCCCGGCAAGTTCTGGATGGTCGGGCTGATGCTGGTCACCCAGATGTTCCCGCTGGTGATGCTGATCACGCCGATCTTCGAGCTCTTCGCGCCGCTCCACCTCACCAACAGCCTGACCGGCCTCGTCGTCGTCTACACCGCCTTCAACATCCCCTTCGCCGCCTTCCTGATGCAGTCCTTCTTCGACGGCATCCCCAAGGATCTGGAGGAGGCCGCGATGATCGACGGCGACACCCGCTTCGGCGCCTTCCGCAAGATTACCCTGCCCCTGACGCTTCCCGGCATCGCCGCCACCCTAGGCTTCGTCTTCACCGCGGCCTGGAGCGAGCTCCTCTTTGCCCTGATGCTGATCTCCAAGACCGACAAGAGCACCTTTCCCGTCGGTCTGCTCTCCTTCGTCAGCAAATTCTCGGTCGATTTCGGGCAGATGATGGCGGCGGGCGTCATCGCCCTCGTCCCCGCATTCCTCTTCTTCGTCTTCATCCAGAAATACCTCGTGCAGGGACTGACCGCCGGCGCGGTCAAGGGCTGAGGGAGCGGGCCATGGCCTCGATCGAGATCACCGGCGTGCGCAAGGCCTATGGGGCGGTCAAGGTCCTCCACGGCATGGACCTCACCATCGAGGATGGCGAGTTCATCGTGCTGGTCGGCCCGTCGGGCTGCGGGAAATCGACCCTACTGCGGATGATCGCCGGGCTGGAGGCGATCACCGCCGGCACCATCCGGATCGGCGGCAGGATCGTCAACGACCTGCCGCCGAAGGATCGCGATATCGCCATGGTGTTCCAGTCCTACGCGCTCTACCCCCATATGAACGTCGCCGGCAATCTGAGCTACAGCCTCCGGCTGCGCCGCACGCCGAAGGAGCGGGTGAACGAGGCTATCGCGGAGACGGCCCGGATCCTGGGCCTGAGCCAACTCCTCCAGCGCCGGCCCCGGGCGCTCTCCGGCGGCCAGCGCCAGCGGGTCGCCATGGGCCGCGCCATCGTGCGCAAGCCCAAGGCCTTCCTGTTCGACGAGCCGCTCTCCAATCTCGACGCACGGCTGCGCGAGCAGATGCGGGCCGAGATCAAGAAGCTTCACCGCAATCTCGGCGCCACCTCGGTCTATGTGACCCATGACCAGATCGAGGCCATGTCCATGGCCGACCGGATCGTTGCGCTGCATGACGGGGTCGTCCAGCAGGTGGGCACGCCGGCCGATATCTACGACCATCCGGCGAATGTGTTCGTCGCAGGGTTCATCGGCTCGCCGGCGATGAACTTCCTGAGCGGCACGCTCACCGGCGGCACGGTCCGGACCGGGGGCATCGCCCTGCCGATCGGTGGCGGGAGCGATGCGAAGGAGCTGCCGGTCATGCTCGGCATCCGCCCCGAGCATATCGAGATCACCGACGACCCGGACGCGCCGATCGAAGCCCGGGTCGATCTGATCGAGCCCATGGGCGTGACCACGCTGGTCCACGCCAGCTTCGCCGGCGCCGACCTGAAGATTCTCTCCCTCGAGCGTCCGGCATGGTTGCCGGGCACTCCGATCCGTCTCCACTTCCCCGTGGAGAAGCTGCATCTGTTCGATGCGGCCTCGGAGCAGCGGATCTAGACGAAGGGCGCCGGGTCGATGAATCGCCGCAGCACGTTCACCGTGATGCGGGAGACAGCTCCCCATAAAAGCCCCTGGCGGCGGCCACATCCGCTGTCTCGATATTCGTGACGATTCGTCCGACTTACATGCCGGTCCCGCTTGCTGCCGATCAGGGCAGCCAAGCACCGCAGTGACAAAAGAGAAGGCTTGTCAACGGCTTGCCCTTGCAGCCATAAAGCCTCTTAACATATTCCGGCCGAAGTGATCTCCAGCCAACCATCCCGCTCGGCATGGCGGGCGGCTATCGGGTGCCTCCAAGGCAATAGCCGCCGATCTCTTCATACTGGCCGGAACGGATGAATCGGGAAACTGAATGCAAGGCTATTTGCAGCAGATGACGAAGCTCCTGCGAAACTACCAACAGCGTCGGGCCGTCAGGGATGCCTTCGATGCGGCCTTCTATCGTGCCACCTATCCGGACCTCAAGGGCGCCGATCCGCTCAATCACTATTTGAAATCGGGCTGGAAGGAAGGCCGGGATCCCCGGCCAGATTTCTCGACGCGATACTATCTGGCGGCGCATCCGGACGTCCGCGACGCCGGCGTCAACCCCTTCTACCACTATGTCCGGTCCGGCAAATCCGAGGGCCGCAGCATTCGCCCCGCCGGCTACGCGCCCAAGCGGACCCTGAGTCGGGCGCCGCAGCCGCCCCTGCCGATCCAGTCCGACAAGAATCTGGCGGGCCTGCGGGATTTCCTGGCGCCGCTGCGCAATCCGGAAACCGGCATCTACGAGATCACGCCCTCCCGGCGCTTCATGCATGACGAGACGCAGTACGACGACCAGTACCACCATTCCGGGCTCGATGTCCGCCCGGGCCTGGCGCTGGTCGAGCTATTGTCGGCCGATGGCCGCTCGCTGGAGGGGCCGGCCCTCGAGCTGGGTTGCGGCACCGGCTTCCTCTCCGGCGGCCTGGTGGCGTCGGGAAAATGCCGCCCGCTGCTGATCACCGATGCCTCCGACGCCTTCATCGACATCGTGAAGCGCAAGCTGCTGCAGCAGGGACCCGTTCCCGACCAGGTCATGCTGGGCGTGTTGAACGGCGAGGATCTCGGCAGCCTGCCCTCGGGGCACTTCTCCCTCATCGTGATGCGGGCGGTCCTGCATCATTTCACCGATGTCGAAGGCTTCTTCGCCGATGCCTCGCGCCTGCTCGTCCCCGGCGGCACCCTCACCTTCTACGAGCCCTGCGCCGAGGGCTTCATCCTCATGGGCGCGCTCGCCAGCCTGCTGCCATCCCTTGCCCAAGGCGCCGGCCGGCCCCTCACCAAGCAGCAGCAGCAGAGCATCCAGCGCTTCGTCGGGGGGATGACATTCTACACCCGCGCCGATGTCGACAAATCGGCCGCCGAGGACAAGCACGCCTTCCGCTTCGATCTCCTGTCCCAGCTCGCCCATGAGAACGGCTTCACGATCCGCTATGTGCCGGATTCCACGCAGCGCAATTTCGAGCTCTCCTTCACCGGCTATCTCCGCTCCTGCATGGGTTTCGACGACGAGCTGCTGGCCCTGGTCGTGAAGCATCTGCGCTCGGCCCTGGATTTCGTCGAAGGCAGCGCGCGCGGGACGATCCCGCCCAGCATCGTCGGCCATTTCATCTGCGACAAGGTCAGGTAGGCACAGAGCCCATGCTCGATCACCTGATAGCCAACAACCGCGCCTGGGCCAAGCGCAGGGTTGCCGCCGAGCCCGGCTTCTTCAGCCGGCTCGAGCGCCAGCAGGCGCCGGAATATCTCTGGATCGGCTGCTCCGACAGCCGGGTGCCCGCCAATGAGATCGTCGACCTCGATCCGGGCGAGCTCTTCGTGCATCGCAATGTCGCCAATCTCGCCCCGCCCCAGGACGCCAACTATCTCTCGGTCCTGCAGTTCGCCGTCGATGTGCTGAAGGTGAAGCATATCCTGGTGGTCGGCCATTACGGCTGCGGCGGTGTGAGCGCGGCGGTGGACGGCAAGCGGCGCGGCCTCGTGGACCATTGGCTGCACCCCATCCGCGAGATCAGCCAGGCCCATCGCCATGAGCTGGACGCGCTGCCGGAAGGACGCGCGCGCCTCGACCGCCTCTGCGAGCTCAATGTGATGCGCCAGGTGAGGAACGTCGCCTCCGACGTCTTCGTGCAGGACGCCTGGGCCCGGGGCCAGGATCTCCATGTCCATGGCTGGGTCTATTCCCTGACCAATGGGCTGGTGAAGGATCTGGGGGTCACGATCGGCAGTGCGGCGGAGAACGAGCGCCTGGGCTGACGGCGCGGGCGGCGAGACGGGTCATTCACATCAGTCTTTCGCACCCCATATAGGCCCAGCGCGACCTCATCCTTGCGTCACCGAAAGGAACCCGGAACGTGAAACTCCTGTGGATCACGGCGATGCTCGTCTTCACCACGATCGGCACCGCGGCGGCCGAGAATCTGGCCTGCGTCAGCACCACCTTCAATTTGCTCTCGCCCAACGACAAGGTCTGCGTCAGCAGCTTCGAGGACCCGGAAGTGGCGGGAGTCACCTGCCACATCTCCCAGGCCCGCAAGGGCGGCTGGGGCCAGCCCTTCGGCCTCAATGAGGATCCCTCGAACTTCTCCGTCGCCTGCCGTCAGACCGGCCCCATCGACACCGACATCTCGAAGCTGCGGGACAAGGAGGAGGTGTTCAGCGAGAAGACGAGCATCTTCTTCAAGGCGACGCGCATCTACCGCCTGATCGACGTCAAGCACAACACTTTGGTCTATCTCGCCATCAGCTCGAAGATCGTCAACGGCTCACCGGCCAATGCCATCACCACCGTGCCGATCATGGCCTGGCCGGGGAAGTGACGGTGGCGAAGATCGTCGGACTCTCCGTCGACGCCTTGTCCGGCCCCCAGCGATAGACCCTGGCAATTTCGATTGCCGCTCACAATCCCCACTACCGTGCCGAGGCCTTGGTGGGGATCCGGGAGAGGCCGAGAAGCACGAGCAACGTCATGGCGACCAGGATCATGGTCAGCGCCGCCCCGGCGAAGACCTCGCCCCGGTCCGTGAGCGCGAAGATGCCCACGGGCAGGGTGACCCAACCCGGCGGGTAGACCATCACCGTCGCGCCGAGCTCGCCCATGGAGAGGGCGAAGCTGAGGCTGAAGGCGGCGATCAGATAGGGGGCCACCAACGGTAGGGTAACGCGGCGCAGCAGGTAGAAGGGTCGCGCGCCGAGGCTGGCGGCGATCTGCTCGAAGTCCGGCGAAAGCCGCGCCAGGCCGGCGGAGATATTGCCGTATGTGAAGGCCGAAATCAGGATGAAATGCGCCAGCACCACGATGGCCGTCGTGCCGTTGAGCAGCACCGGCGGGCGGCTGAAGGCGACCAGCAGGCCGAGGCCGACGGAGACCGAGGGAACGGCGCTGGCAGGAAGAACAACACGTCCAGCAGCCGGCGGGAGGCCGGTGCGAGGCGGCGTAGTGCCAGGGCCGCCCAGCTTCCGCAGCCCAGCGCCAGCAGGCTCGCCATCAGCCCCGTCAGCAGGCTGACGCGGAGCTGGGCACCCGAATCGCCCTGGAGCGCATCGGCATAGTGGCGGAAGGTCAGATGGCTCGGCAGCGCGCCGTTCCATTGGCCCGCCAGGCTGGCGAGCGCGATCACCGCCAAAGGCAGGAGATAGAAGACGGCAAGCA
This sequence comes from Verrucomicrobiia bacterium, assembly GCA_035482595.1. Classification (GTDB taxonomy): domain Bacteria; phylum Pseudomonadota; class Alphaproteobacteria; order Dongiales; family Dongiaceae; genus DASXQK01. The sequence goes on along the minus strand of DATHQQ010000247.1, from coordinate 245 downwards.
GCAGCGCCGCGATGCCCCAGGCGCCCCAGCGGCCGGATCTAGACCATACCAGCACGATGGGCTCCGAAGCGGCCGAGGACGTAGCGGTAAAGGAAATAGAGCCCGAGGGAGAGGCCGACATTGACCACGGCGATGACGCAGGCGGTGGGATAGTCGAACTCCTGGATGGCCTTGTCGTAGACCAGCAGGGGCAAAGTGATGACACCCTTGGCGCCGATGAAGAGCACGATGCCGAACTCGTTCAC